>NZ_JAGHQV010000003.1:0-218499 GCF_017744175.1 Thalassotalea sp. G20_0
GCTATCGGGAAGCCCTCTTTCCCATCGTTTTATGCCCCGCACCGTCGGCAGCTGTGGATTCGCCCTCTGGGTGGGCGGGGCCGGGTTCATCAGGAAAGGCTTCATCAAACCCGCGTTTTTTAGCTGGTTGCGGTTCAGGGAGTTTTTTCAGGTTTTCCATGGCCGAGGTATCTCCCAGTCCAGCCGCTTTGAGAAACCAGGCCCTCGCCTGGTGCAGGTCTACCTCAAAACCCACGCCACCGTCCCGGTACAGGCAGCCCAGGTTGTACATGGCAGAAGTGTTCCCAAGCCCAGCCGCCTTTAACAACAAGCGCTTTCCTTGCTCCGGATTCGCTGGCAGGCCCTCTCCACCATGCTCATACAGGGTGGCCAGGTTGTACATGGCCATAGAAGACTCCAGCTCAACCGCCTCCAGGTACCAGTGCTCCGCTTTACGCAGGTCTACCGGAAAGCCCTCGCCACCATGATGATAGAGGTAACCCAGGTTGTTCATGGCCATCTCATCCCCCATTTCAGCCGCCTCTAGATACCATTGTTCTGCTTCATGGAGATCTTTCCCAAAGCCCTCGCTACCATCTTGATAGTGGGAGCCCAGATTGTACATGGCGCAAACATCCCCCAGCCCAGCCGCCTTGAGCAACAGGAACTTCCCTTGCTCCGGATCCGCTGGCAAGCCCTCGCCACCTTTCAAATTCAGAAGGCCCAGGTTGTTCATGGCACCAGTATGCCCATGCACAACCGCCTTCAGGTACCAGCTCTCAGCTTTGCGCAGATTGACCGGAAAGTCCTTGCCGCCATACTCATACAAGCTGCCCAGGTTGTACATGGATATGACATCTCCCAATCCAACCGCTTTAATGTACCATCGCTCCGCTTCACAAAGATCTACCGGAAAGTCCGCTCCACCATGCTCATACAGGCAGCTCAGGTTACGCATGGCAGAAGCGTTACCCAGATCAGCCGCCTTGAGCAGCCAGTATTTTGCCTTGTGCAGGTCTGCCGGAAAGCCCTCGCCACCATTGTTATACAGGAGGCCCAGGCTCATCATGGCTAAAGCATCCCCCAGCATGGCCGCCTTCATATACCAGCGCTCTGCTTCATGCAGATCTACCGGAATGCCCTCACCACCATCCTGGAAAAGCTCCCCCAGGTCGCTCAGACCGATCGGGTCGGATGCTCCCCGTCTGGCCAGCTGCAGGGCAGCATCGAGGTGCTTATTGGCAACGGCCAGGGCCAGGGGAGTTTCACCCGCAGTTCGACCCGCATCCACCTTCGCCCCCCGTTGCAGCAGGGCCTGGATGATCTTGATATCACCCTCCTCTGCCGCGTTGACCATCTGATTCTGCCAGTCCCGGGGCAGGGGCAGGTTTTTCACCACCATATGTTTAATGACTCCCCGCCCGTAAGGGCAGGTCAGATGGTCTTTTGTCCAGCGGGAAAGGCACTTAAAGTGAAACTTATGCCCACAGGGCCTGGCAATAGCGACGCGCCTGCCCACAAACTTCCGATTTTTGGGTGAGTAGAGGCCATCATGGCAGATCGGGCAGATTGGGGGCTCAGTGGGTACAACAACGGCTGCACTGGAGGGAACGCTGTTCATGCCAGGTAACTCCCTTACGTTTTTGGGATTGTTACTCTGACTGTGTTGATCTCAAAAATATCCCGTATCAGGTTCTGGAAATATCAAAAAACAGCTTTATGGATTTCATGAATTCCAGAACAGGTCAAAATATCCGAAAAGAGGGCGGTTATACGGTTATAACGTACACAATTTTATGGATGCAGGAGGTATATAGATACAGATTTATTGTCGTTTAAGTCGACCTGAACTTTAACAGGCCAGCATTGGTTACCGGATTCATGGCCCCTTTGATGATCCCGGGATAATCCTGAAATAACCCTGAACAGCCTCCCGGGGGACGCAAAATATTGTCACGTGCCATGGGCATTTGGTGGATCTATCGGGAAGCCCTCTTTCCCATCGTTTTATGCCCCGCACAGCCGGCAGCCATGGATTCTCCCTCTGTACGGATGTGGTCGGGTTTATAAGGAAAGGCTTCATCAAACCCGCGTTTTTTAGCTGGTTGTGGTTTAGAGACTTTTGCCAGTTTTTTGATGGCCAGGTCATTCCTCAACTCAGCCGCCTTGAGCAAAAGGCGTTTTCCCTTGTACCGATCTGCCGGAAAGTTCTTGCCACCACGCAGATACAGATGACCCAAGGTACTCATGGCCAAAGGAGACCCCAGCTCAATGGCTTTCAGGTACCAGCGCTCCGCTTCACGCAAATCTACCTCAACGCCCACGCCACCATACTGATATAGGCGACCCAGGTTGTACATGGCTAAAACATCCCCCAGCCCAGCCGCCTTCAGGTACCATCGCTCTGCTTCATGCAGATCTACCCCAAAGTCATCGTCAGCGTAGTGATGAAGGTAACCCAGATTGTACATGGCTAAAGCTATAGTGGCTGGATCTTTCCCCAACTCATCCACCTTGAGCCACCAGGATTTCGCCTGGTGCAGATCTTTCGGAAAGCCATTGTTACCATTGAGGTACTGCCAGCCCAGATTGGTCATGGCTTCAACATCCCCCAGTCCGGCCGCCTTGAACAACAGGGACTTTCCCTGATCCTGATGATCTGCCGGTAAGCCCTCGCCGCCATCCAGATACAGTAGGGCCAGGTTATTCATGGCGCAGACATTCTCCAATTCAGCCGCCTTCAGGTACCAGTGCTCCGCTTTGCGCAGATCTGCCGCGAAGTCCTTGCCACCATCATGATACAGGTAGCCCAGGTTATTCATGGCTGTAGTATCCCCCAGCTCAGCCGCCTTCAGGTACCAGCTCTCGGCTTTGTGCAGATCGGCTGGAAAGCCCTCGCCACCGTCTTCATACACGATGCCCAGGTTGCACATGGAATCAATATCCCCCAGTTCAGCTGCCTTAAGGTACCAGCTCTCGGCTTTGTGCAGATCGGCTGGAAAGTCCTCGCCACCATCTGCATACACGATGCCCAAGTTGCACATGGCATCAATATCCCCCAGTTCAGCTGCCTTAAGGTACCAGCTCTCGGCTTTGTGCAGATCGATTGGAAAGCCCTCGCCACCATACTGATACAGGTAGCCCAGATGCCACATGCCTTCAATATCCCCCAACTCAGCTGCCTTGAGATACCAATGCTCCGCTTCATGCAGATCTACCGGAATGCCCTCACCACCATCCTGGAAAAGCTCCCCCAGGTTGCTCAGACCGATCGGGTCGGATGCTCCCCGTCTGGCCAGCAGCAGGGCAGCATCGAGGTGCTTATTGGCAACGGCCAGGGCCAGGGGAGTTTCACCCGCAGTTCGACCCGCATCCACCTTCGCCCCCCGTTGCAGCAGGGCCTGGATGATCTTGATATCACCCTCCTCTGCCGCGTTGACCATCTGATTCTGCCAGTCCCGGGGCAGGGGCAGGTTTTTCACCACCATATGTTTAATGACTCCCCGCCCGTAAGGGCAGGTCAGATGGTCTTTTGTCCAGCGGGAAAGGCACTTAAAGTGAAACTTATGCCCACAGGGCCTGGCAATAGCGACGCGCCTGCCCACAAACTTCCGATTTTTGGGTGAGTAGAGGTCATCATGGCAGATTGGGCAGATTGGGGGCTCGGTGGGTACAACAACGGCTGCACTGGAGGGAACGCTGTTCATGCCAGGTAACTCCCTTACGTTTTTGGGATTGTTACTCTGACTGTGTTGATTTCAAAAATATCCCGTATCAGGTTCTGAGAATATCAAAAAAACAGCTTTGAAGATTTACTGAATTCCAGAACATATCAAATTATCCGAAAAGAAGGCGGTTATACGGTTATAACGTACACAATTTTATCGATGCAGGAGGTATAGATATATATATTCATTGTCGTTTAAGTCGACCTGAACTTTAACAGGCGAGCATTGGTTACCGGATTCATGGCCCCTTTGATGATCCCGGGATAATCCTGAAATAACCCTGGACAGCCTCCCGGGGGACGCAAAATATTGTCACGTGCCATGGGCATTTGGTGGATCTATCGGGAAGCTCTCTTTCCCATCGTTTTATGCCCCGCACAGCCGGCAGCCATGGATTCGCCCTCTGTACGGATGTGGTCGGGTTCATCAGGAAAGGCTTCATCAAACCCGCGTTTTTTAGCTGGTTGCGGTTTAGAAGCTTTTTCCAGTTTTTTGATGGCCAGGTCATTCCCCAACTCAGCCGCCTTGCGCAACCAGGCCTTCGCCTGGTCCAGATCTACCGGGAAGTCCGCCCCACCATGCTCATACAGATGACTCAGGTGGAACATGGCCTCAGCGTTACCCAGGTCAGCCGCCTTGAGCAACCAGATTTTCGCCTGGTGCAGATCTACCGGAAAGTTCTCGCCACCATTCAGATACAGGGAACCCAGGTAAAGCATGGCTTCAGCATATCCCAGCTCAACCGCCATGAGCCACCAGGATTTCGCCTGGTGCAGATCTTTCGGAAAGCCCTTGACACCTTCCTCGTACAGGTTGCCAAGGTTGACTGTGGCTCCAATATCCCCTAGCCCAGCCGCCTTGAACAACAGGAACTTTCCCTGATCCGGATCTGCCGGTAAGCCCTCGCCACCCTCCAGATACAGCAGGCCCAGGTTGCTCATGGCGCAAGCATCCCCCTGTTCAGCCGCCTCCAGGTACCAACGCTCAGCTTTGCGCAGATCTACCGTAAAGTCCTCGCCACCATAATGATACAGTTGGCCCAGGTTATTCATGGCTACAACATTCCCCAGCTCAGCCGCCTTCAGGTACCAGCTCTCGGCTTTGTGCAGATCGGCTGGAAAGCCCTCGCCACCATCTGCATAGACGACGCCCAGGCCGCACATGGCTTTAATATCCCCCAGCTCAGCCGCCTTAAGGTTCCAGCGCTCCGCTTTGTGCAGATCTATCGGAAAGCTCTTGCCACCATACACATACAGGTAGCCCAGACTGCTCATGGCTGAAATATCCCCTAACTCAGCCGCCTTGAGATACCAGTGCTCCGCTTTGTGCAGATCTACCGGAATGCCCTCGTTACCATTCTGGAACAGCCCCCCCAGGTTTCTCAGACCGATCGGGTCGGATCCTCCCCTTCCGGCCAGCAGCAGGGCAGCATCAAGTTGCTTATTGGCAACGGCCAGGGCCAGGGGAGTTTTACCCGCAGTTTGGCCCGCATCCACCTTCGCCCCCCGTTGCAGAAGGGCCTGGATGATCTTGATATCACCCTCCTTTGCCGCGTTGACCATCTGCTTCTTCCAGCCCCGGGGCAGGGGCAGGTTTTTCACCACCACCATATGTTTAATGACTTCCCGCCCGTAAGGGCAGGTCAGATGGTCTTTTGTCCAGCGGGAAAGGCACTTAAAGTGAAACTTATGCCTGCAGGGCTTGGCAATAGCGACGCTTCTGCCCACAAACTTCCGCTTTTTGGATGAGTAGAGGCCATCATGGCAGATCGGGCAGATTGGGGGCTCGGTGGGTACAACAACGGGTGCACTGGAGGGAACGCTGTTCATGCCAGGTAACGCCCTTACGTTTTTGGGATTGTTACTCTGACTGTGTTGATCTCAAAAATATCCCGCACCAGGTTCTGAAAATATCAAAAAACAGCTTTATAGATTTCATGAATTCCAGAACAGGTCAAAATATCCGAAAAAAAGCGGTTATACAGTTATAAAGTACACAATTTTATCGATGCAGGAGGTTTATAGATACAGATTCATTCAGGAAAGGCTTCATCAAACCCGCGTTTTTTAGCTGGTTGCGGTTCAGGGAGTTTTTTCAGGTTTCTCATGGCCGAGGCATCTCCCAGCCCAGCCGCCTTGAGAAACAAGGCTCTCGCCCGGGGCAGATCTACCTCAAAGCCCACGCCACCTTCCCTGTAAAGGGAGCCCAGGTTGTTCATGGCTGAAACGTTTCCCAGCCCGACCGCCTTGAACAACAAGTGTTTCCCTTGCTCCGGATTCGCTGGCAAGCCCTCACCACCGGACAAATACAGGAGGCCCAGGTTGTTCATGGCCACAGAATACTCCAGCCGAACCGCTTCCAGGTACCAGTGTTCCGCTTTGCACAGATCTACCGCAAAGTCCTTGCTGCCATGCTCATACAGGTAGCCCAGGTTGTTCATGGCCATAACATCCCCCAGCTCAGCCGCATTTAGGTACCATCGCTCTGCTTCATGCAGATCTACCTCAAAGCCCACGCCACCATGCTGATACAGTAAGCCCAGGTTGTACATGGCTGACTCGTCATCCAGCCTGGCCGCCTTGAACAACAGGAACTTCCCTTGCTCCGGATTCGCTGGCAAGCCCTCGCCACCTTCCAAATACAGGAAGCCCAGGTTGTTCATGGCACCAGTATGCCCATGCTCAATCGCCTTTAAGTACCAGAGCTCAGCTTCGTGCAGATTGACCGGAAAGTCCTTGCCACCATGCTCATTAAGGTAGCCCAGGTTGTACATGGATATGGCATCATCCAGCCTGGCCGCTTTAATGTACCATCGTTCTGCCTCACGGAGATCTACCGGAAAGTCCGCTCCACCTTGCTCATAGAGTTCGCCCAGGTTGTACATGGCAACAGTGTTATCCAGATCAGCCGCCTTTTGCAGCCAGTATTTTGCCTTGTGCAGATCTGCCGGAAAGCCCTCGCCACCATTGTTATAAAGGAGGCCCAGGTTGTTCATGGCTAAATCATTCCCCAGCATGGCCGCCTTCATATACCAGCGCTCCGTTTCATGCAGATCCACCTCAATGTCCTCGCCACCATCCTGGAACAGATCCCCCAGCTTGCACAGACCGATCGGGTCGGGTCCTCCCCTGCTGGCCAGCAGCAGGGCAACCTCAAGATGCTTGTTGGTAGCGGCCCAGGCCAGGGGGGAAGGCTCACCTGGCTGGCCTGCACACACGTCCGCCCCCCGGTTCAGCAGGGCACGGATGGTCCTGATATCGCCCTCCTTTGCTGCCGTGATCATCTGTTGCCGCCAGTCCGGGGGCAGGGTGAGGATTTCCACCTCTACATTCTCAATGACTCTGCGCCCCACGGGGCACGTCAGGTGACCATCGGTCCAGGGGGTAAGGCAGTTAAGGTGGAATTTATGTCCGCAAGGCCTGGCTATGGTGACGTGCCTGCCCGCAAATTCCGGGTCTTCAGATCGGTAGAGATCATCGTGGCATATCGGGCAGATTGCATTCTCAGTGGATATGGCTTCTGCCGGACTGGAAGGAACGCTGTCCATGTAAGAGACTTTTTCACTTACGTTTTCTGGGTTGCTTACTCAGACCGGGGAAACGCCAAAAAGATCCAATAACCAAGCGCTAAAAACTCAAAAAAAGGCCTACAGTTTACGATACCTGTCGTGTTTTTTAACGACCGTGATGAGCATGAAGATTTGTACCTTGAGAAAAGACGACGATCACCAACTAAAGCGCCAATCTTCAGCGCACTAGGGCGTCAGAAACACAGGAGTTGCCAGGGGTGCGGGTGCATGCCAGTGAGTCCACCGCCCCCTGACCGCTATGGACCCCACCTTCAGAGGCTGTTGCAGGTTTGCTGCGTACCAGGTAACCGGCGTACCCCATATCACTGGTCAGGGAGTGGCCGTCCAGGTGCAGGGTGAACATGCCGATCTCACTGATCAGGTTATCTACCGGTTGTGCTTCACCATTTCGAACCACCAGTGCTTCATGAGAACGGTGTCGTGGATGCAGACGACGCATCAGTGACCAGGCCGAATACTCTTCAGACCTGAGGCTGCTCAGGCGAGGCAGGATATGATGGTCAAAAACACAGTGGCCGCCGCCTTCTCCCTGGTTCTTAAGCACCCAATCGTTGGTTTTCTGCCCGGCAAACCAATGGGCTGACTGATCATCCACTGGTCGCATCTCTCCCAGGAACGGCTTTACCCGTTGGGCCTCTGCCAGTGTCAGGCCAAACCGGGTCAGCTGTTCTTCGTTCATATCACAAAGCAGCATTTGTACCCGCTTACTGGTGGCCAGTTGCTGGCTGATGGTGGCGTTCACTGCCACCCGGTGCTGTTCAATAAGGATTCTGACCCTGCCCAGCTCGGAGCAACAGCGGACACCATCCAGATCATGGGCAACATAGTCGCAGTGTTGATAACCGGCCCGCAGGTAGATGGCATCGATACCGCCAAGCCCTTCCAGCAGCAAACGACTATTCTCTCCTGAAGTGAGCTGGTCGTATAACTGGCGGAAGGTACGACGGATGGTTTTGACCCCCTCTCTCTGGATGGCTTCTTCCAGCAGGTGCTGGTCATAGACATTGCTTTCATCGGGCTGAACAACCATCAGGAACAACGGCTGGCCCTGTTCACCGGATTGGGAACGTACCATCGTCGCAGCGCCGGCAATACCCCTGGCCAGATGTTCTATGCCATGGTTTGGAATCAGTTGAAGGTCATCTGCCTCGGACCAGGATTGAAAGGCCGCTGGCCACTGATACTGCAGATAATGGTGCAGCTCATGGGCCCGTTGACCAAAAGGCCCCATACCGGCAGCAATGCCATTAAATTCGATCAGTTTCGGGCCAGACTCAGCATCGTCCATAAAGTCTGTGCGCATCAGCAGCATGGGCAGCCGTCTGGCAGGCTTTGTGCTGCTGTGGATGTTCTGGTGCAGCTCCAGCAGGCTGGCAAAAAAGACATCACCACTGCACAGCGGCTCAATGGCATCCATAAGAAAACCATGGTCTTCTGAAACACCGTGAATCAGCTTGCCCATCAATGGCACAATGGATTTCAACAATTCAAAGCGTTCACGCCCGATCAGGGTGGGAGCAAAGCTGAAGGCACAGTGTCGTGCAGAATCTTTGGCGGTTTTTACCGCCATGCCGTGCATCAGTGACCACTCAATGGCGTCCTGAACGGCATAGTTGATTTGGGTGTTGTTCATCAGTGAATCCTCAGCCAACAGAACCGCTACCGGGTTGGCATCAGTTTAACAATAGAGACGGGGACGGACGGGAAAAGAGCTAAAGGTCGGTGAGCTGCCTTTTATTACCCATAAAAAACCTTTCCGGGAGGGCAGAATTGCCAACCGGTTTTTTATTCCTGAAATGGATTGCCAGTAAACCTGAATTCAGGGCCATGACTTTAACGGTATAGCCCAATTTTTCCAAGTTCTTCCGGGTTAACGGAAAGCGCTTGCCATCTTTTTCACAAGTAGAGAACCCATGCTGGCTATGGCCCTGGGGCACCCTCCCCTGGCAGCCTTGTTTAACCAGTATTTCGCCTGCTGAAGATTTATCGGGAAGTCATTGCCACCTTTGAGATAAATGGAACCCAGGCAGGACATGGCCTTGACACTCCCCAGCCCGGCCGCCTTCAGGTAACAGCTTTCCGCCTGGTGCAGATCTGCCGGGAGGTTCCTGTCACCATGGTGGAACAGATTCCCCAGTTTGAACAGACTGATCGGGTCAGATGTTCCCCTGCTGGCCAGCAGCAGAGCTGCATCAAGGTGCTTTTTGTCCACAGCCCAGGCCAGGGGGGTATCACCCTCGGCCTGGTTCGCATCCACGTCCGCACCCCGGTTCAGCAGGGCCTGGATGATCTCGATATTGCCCTCTTTTGCTGCAATTACCATCTTCTCCTGCCAGTCCCGGGGCAGGTTCAGCATTACCTCTACCTCCTTAATGACTACCCGATCGAAAGGGCATGTCAGTTTCTCTTCTATCCAGGGAGCATTGCACTCAAAGTGGAATTTATGTCCGCAGGGCTTGACTATGGCGATGTGTCTGCCCGCAAATTGCGGATGTCCGGGAGGTAAGATTTTTTCCAAACAGACCGGGCAATTAGTGAAATAGTCCACTGGGACCACTCCGGCACTGGGTGGAGGGTTATTCATGTCACACATTCCTTTACGTTTTTACGACTTGGTTATTTTGAGACGTAAAGTACTTGATCATTTGCTTTCGCAAAAATCACTGACCGATTGGTTAGTTATGCTAACGTGTCGATCCACAAAAAATGTGTTGCTTATTACGCGGATAAAATTGATTCGGCTTTGAGATATACCCCGGGGAAATATGAAACGATAGTGCATTTTTTCGATGAGGTTGATGGGGAGGTCAATGGCAGGCCAATGGTTGAAAAAATATTCGCTCCCGGCAGGAGCGAGTATTCTTATCCACTTTTATGCTGTTTCAACAGTCACTTTGAAGAAGATGGGATAAAACAGTGGAATAACCACCAGGGTCAGAATGGTGGCAAACAGCAGACCAAACATAATGGTCACTGCCATGCTTTTGAAGAACGGGTCAACCAATAGCGGAGCCACGCCCAGTATGGTGGTCAGGGCACCCAGCAACACCGGGCGGGCACGGCTGAGGGCGGCATCAATAATGGCATGATATGCCGGTTTCCCACATTTGATTTCCACATCCGCCTGGTCCACCAGAACAATCGCATTCTTTACCATCATGCCGATCAGGCTTAAAAAGCCCAGTATCGCCATAAATTCGAAAGGTGTCTGAAAGATCACCAGCCCGATAGTGACGCCCACCAGTGCCAGTGGTGCGGTCAGCCAGATGACCAGGGGCTGGCGCAGGGCGTTGAACATAAAGATGACCGACAGGATCATGGCGGCAAAACCATAAGGCGCAGAAATGACCAGCCCTTCATTGGCGTCCCTTGAGGCTTTGTATTCACCATACCAGGTCAGCTCGTAGCCGGGAGGCAGTTCAATCGCTTCGATTTTGCTGCAGATATAACTGAATGCATCCGCCGTCAGGATACCGGGTGCCGTTGCTTTATTTGCCCCGTTCTCACGCAAGGCGTGGAAATAGCAGAGTTCAAAGTTGAAAAAGCCGACGCGCAAAGTGATAAAAATCGAAAAAAACAAATATATTTTTCACGGCAAAAGGAATTGATGACGGCTTTATGTAGTCCAAAACAGTCTTACCAAAACTGAAATAACGAAAAAAAACCATCTAGCCTCCAAGCCGTGTGCCTTTGTTTTTTACTCATACGACAATGGCACTCTCAATGTCTAACCGAGACAACATTTATGGAGCAAATTGTGCAACCATTTTCTTCAACTCATGTACCACTGACAGATGTAACCAGTAATCCCTACCTTGACGAACCAGCAAAAACCAAACCCACAGGTACATTAGGAAGGTTTTCAGTTGCTGTCCAGTCAGGTGTTACCGCCTTCTTCAGCTCTCTCTCTCCCAATTATACTCCTGAGCATCAACGACACATCAACCAGCCATCTGCTCCGGTTGCCAATACGCTGCCTGCTGAAAATAGAAACGACAAAACAAGTTTAGTGGCGAATGTCTTACAAGCGGGCGGGTTGGCCAGCAAGGCACTTTCCTGCTGGGCACCCAATGTCAGTGCAGTGAGCGATGCGGTAGGAACACTCTGTTCTTCCTTTTACCTGGCTCATAGCCTGGACAATATGGCCATGTCTGGCAAGTCGGATAAAGGATCTACCAGCGGTGCGGAAAATGTGTCAACAAGCCATTCGCAAAAGATGACTGATAACAACCGGAAAGATGAAAAGCCGGGCAAGCCGGTAACTGCTTTTGGCACAACAAACAGTGTGTCCGGTCCGGCCATAGCAACTGTTACCCTGATGGCGATGGATCGGCTGGCAGGAGCTGCGGCTGAGTCCGATGCTCCTAACACTACCTCGGGCAACAAGACACTGGGCGGCTCAAATCAGACTATCTCGACACCACCCAGCAACGTGACAAACAACACGATAACTCTGGCTACCTCGGAACCACCCAGCAACGCGACAAGCACCACGACAACTATGGCTACCTCGGAACCACCCAGCAACGCGACAAGCAACACGACAACTCTGGCTACCTCGGCGGAAGCATCAATGACATTCTCCGGCATGCCCCCGGCAACGGCACTGCCCATCACGTCGGCTGGAGTCCTCAGTACCGAGGTTGTCGTCAGCCTGGGTACAGCTTTCACGCTCCTTGCAGGCATTGGTCTATACCTTTTCTACCAATACCGTCATCGTCAGGGTGAGGCACAGCAACAAGCGGAACCCGAAGTACCTCAGGAACACTTAAGTCAGCAGGCCAATAACTGATTGAGCCCATTTATGCAGGTTATGCTGCCCGCATGGTGTGAAATAATCTTAAACAAAACGGATCTTGGCGTGATAACCAATATCTACCGCAGTCTGTTTCAGGGCATGCTATTCTGGCCCCGGGTGGTTAAGGAAGAACCGGTGCCTGAAGGCAAAGCGCTGGAAGAAAAAGTTGAGATTGTAGTATCAACGGTGTTGGGTGCCTGTGCCAGAGTATCATAGCGCCGGGATCGGCGAACAGCAGTATGGGTGCCTGATAAGGCTCAGGAAGCCATGCGTGACCTCACCCGTGCACGGGATGACATGAAAGGTCAGGAGCGCAAGGCCCGACAACAGCTCAACGCCTTTGTCCTTCGCCATGGACACAGTTGGCCAAAAGGGAAAACTCGCTGGACACAAAGCCACTTCAACTGGCTTGAGTCCCTGAGCTTCGACCAGAGCTGGCAGCAGATTGTCTTGCAGGAATATGTCGATGCCGTCAAAGCAGCGACCAAGCGGGTTGCAGGCATGACTGACCAGATCATGAAAGCATTGCAGGACTGGAATCTGTCACCTGTCGTTGATTCTCTGGTGGCGCTCAGGGGAATCGACAAAATTGCTGCTACAGTTTTGCTGGCAGAGCTGGGTGATATCAGTCGCTTTGACTCTCCCCGTCAGTTAATGGCCTTTCTCGGGGATGAACACACCAGTGGCGACAAAAGACGACAAGGTGGCATTACCCTGACAGGCAACAGCCATGCGCGACGAATGCTGGTTGAGTGTGCCTGTAGCTATCGTTTCCCAGCAAGGCAGACAATGCATTTGAAACGAAAGGCGGTCAATGCATCCGAAGAGAAGCGAAAGCTATTGCATGGAAGGCACAGAAGCGACTGTGTGGTCGATACCGTACACTGACACAGGCGGGCAAGAATACCAAATTTGTCTGTGTTGCCATTGCCCGGGAACTGGTTGGGTTTATCTGGGATGTTGTACGACAAGAGATGTCTAAGGTGGCTTGAGCGAATTTACGGGTATTCAGGATAAAAGCGGTTAATCAGGAGGTTGTTCAGACACGTTGATTCAGGGCATAGCTGGCCGGTGTGGAGAACCCTTGACCGGGCTATACAGGTACCAGCCAACGGGATAATCCCTAACGGGCATTCCTCGGCTGATGATCCCTGATCTTAGACAAAGGCCAGCTCCGCGACGCAGTGAAGTCCGGTGGTAACCAATCCACGTATATCAGCATGATCCACCGTCGCAATCTGCTGGCTATGCCTTGAACCAACGTGCCTGAAATTAATTTGGGAGCCAGGGGTTGACAGGTCAAAACATATCAGCCCGGATATTTCATAAACGTGCTGCCGCTCTCGCTTGTCCTTTGCCGCTCTGAGGGAGTTTTGCTCAGTCGACCGGACTCCCCGGTACGGCGCTCCCTCACAAAATCCCTCAGAGCGACAAAGTCCCGCGCGAGATTCGGGGCAGTTTATGAAATATCCGGGTTAGGTAGGAGGAAAACTATTTCCTGAAGTTGTTTTCGGGAGGCTTATAACTCAGAAGTCAACTTTTGAGTTTATAGTATTTGCGTTAGATAAATGTAAATTTCGCAGTGTACGTGTCGTGTTGCTTTATTTGCCCCGTTCTCACGCAAGGCGTGGAAATAGCAGAGTTCAAAGTTGAAAAAGCCGACGCGCAAAGTGATAACAATCGAAAAAAACAAATATATTTTTCACGGCAAAAGGAATTGATGACGGCTTTATATAGTCCAAAGCAATCTTACCAAAGCTGAAATAACGACAAAAAGCCATCTAGCCTCCTAGTGCAGGAAATCGCTAATACACGCACACCCCGTTCATCCTGAGTGGAGTCGAAGGATGGGAGCACCGCACTTCGACTCCGCTCAGGATGAACGGTATGGATATCAACGCTTGCCTGAACCAGCCGTATGCCTTTGTTTTTTACTCATACGACAATGGCACTCTCAATGTATAACCGAGACAACATCTATGGAGTAAATTGTGCAGCCATTTTCTTCAACTCATGCACCACTGACAGATGTAACCAGTAATCCCTACCTTGACGAACCAGCAAAAACCAATCCCACTGGTACATTAGGAAAGTTTGCAGTTGCTGTCCAGTCAGGTATTACCTCCTTCTTCAGCTCTCTCTCTCCCAATTATATTCCTGAGCATCAACGACAAACCAGCCAGCCAACTGCACCGGTTGTCAGTACGCTGCCTGCTGACAATAAAAACGACAAAACAAGCCTGGCGGATAATTTCGTTCAGGGGGTTGGGCTGGCCAGCAAGGCACTTTCCTGCTGGGTACCCAATGTGAGTGCAGTGACCGATGCGATAGGAACAATCTGTTCTTACGTTTCTCTGGCGAATAGCCTTGATAATATGGCCGTGTCGGGAAAGTCTGGAAAGTCAGGTAAGGAGCAAGCCAGCGGTTCAGAAAATGTGTCAAAACACCATTCGCAAAAGGTCACTGATAAAAAACAGGAAGATGAAAAGCCGGGCAAGCCGGTAACCGCTTCGGGCACAGCAAACCGTGTATCAGGTCCGGCCATGGCAACCGCCACCCTGATGGCGATGGATCGGCTGGCGGGGGCTGCGGCCCTGCCTGCTGAAGGCAGGCCCGGGGCCTGGAACAACCCAATACTCGTTGAGGATAGCGCAACGCTAAGCAAAATCGGGCGTAACGACAGCTATCCCATGGCCGCCTACTATCAACAGACCCGCAGTTTCAGCCATAACACCAGTGTTCCGGTTGGCAGTGACAGCAAGCCATTTAAGGGCCATTACGACGGTGGGTGTCACACCATAAGCGATCTGCAGGACTGTTTGTTCGGTGAACTCGGGTCCGGTGCCGACGTTAAGAACCTGCGTATTGCCAACGCCGCCATTGATCAACCCGGCAGGCAGCACTCTGCCGTATTGGCCTGTGAAATGTCCGGTGGCTCTGCGGTCAGTGATGTCCGGATTGAACATGGCACTGTTTCAACCAGTAAAGAGGGAAGAGCGGGGGAGCGGACCCGCACAGGGGGGATTACCGGGCTACTGGGTAAAGAGAGCGTTCTGAAAGACATTGAGATTGTTAACTGCTCAGTCACTTCTTCAGGGCGGAACACCCATACCGGAGCCGGAGGGGGATGGGTTGATGGTGACATTGAGCGCATGACCGTCAGAGACAGCCAGGTTTCCAGCGCAGGGCCCTCTTCTCCAGCTGCTATAGGTGGTGGCCTGGTCACTGGCCACATAAAACAACTCACCGTAATCAACAGTCAGGTCACAACGACGGGAACCAACGGGCATGCTGCCATTGGTGGTGGGCAGGTTGGCAGGGTGTTTCCCCCTGTTGCTGGCAAGGTCAGTGAACTTGTTGCCCTGAATAGCCATGTCAAAACAGAAAATACTCGCAGCGTTGCTGCTATTGGCGGTGGGCTTGTAGCTGGTCAGCAAAGTGAGATCAACGGCATAACGGCTATCGATTGTTCTGTTTCAGCCAGTCACGACTTTTCCTGGGTTGCGATTGGTGCAGGTTGGAACCTGGGGCAAGTTGCTGATACCACCGCAGTGAACAGTTCAGTCACCGGCCGTTTTGCAGATATTGGTAAGGCACTCGGTTCAGGCAACGTGAAGGGTACCGCATCCCTGAACAGTCGGGTTAACGGTGAACCGAAAAACCTCGGCAATGTTACTTTACCCGGTTTATGTCGTACGGCTGATGCACGTTTTGTGACCAGTGATTGCCAGCTGAACCCTGATTCACTCACCGAAGATCATTGGAATTGTTCAAGTACCTCCACGGCTACTTCGGACCCGGTTCCTCAGCCAACGACGTTACCCATCACGGAAACTGTGACAGCTAATCCAATGACACAACCAGCAACCGATGCACTGACAACGCCGACAACCATGCATAAAACAGCGCTGTCCCATACCACCACACCGCTTCCTGGCAGCAAACCATTGACCGGAACGCCGGCTGCGCCGGACAGTCTGATACTGGTCCCAGATAGCGAAACACTGGGCAAAATCGGTCAGCCAGGGTATCCCCTGAACGGTCACTACCTTCAGACAAAAAGTTTCAGCCATAACAGCGGTGTGGCTATTGGTAACGAGGGCACACCATTCACAGGGGATTATGATGGGGGTTGTCATACCATCAGCGATCCGGAGGGCTGTCCATTCGGCAAGCTTGGACGTGATGCCGTCGTGCATGACCTGCATGTAGCCAATGCAGCCATCAAAAACAGTGATTCACGGTCAGCGGCACTAGCCTGTGAAATGTCAGCACAATCGACGGTTCGCGATATCTTTATCGAGGATACCAGTATTATCAACGAGCGGGTCTCTGATCGTTCAGATCTTGCCTCCTATACTGGCGTCATCAGCGGATTTCAGCAAACAGACAGCCTGATTGTGGACGCTGATGTGAAAAACTGTTCGGTCACAACTACAGGCGACTATTCCCCGGTCGGCATTGGCAGTGGTAAGACCGAGGGACAGATGAAGCATATAAATGTCGCAGACAGTCAGGTCAATACCTCTGGCCTTCACTCAGATGCGGGTATTGGCGCTGGCATAATGGCTGGACTGATCAAGCACCTGGCAGTAACCGGTAGTCGGGTAGAAACCCTTGGTCACCACGCTAATGCCGGGATTGGAGGGGGCAAAATCGAAGGGGATATTGAGCATCTGACGGTTCTGTCGAGTAATGTCAACACTGATCAGTTCTCATCCGATGCCGGCATTGGCGGCGGCGAAGTGTTCGGTGATATCCGGGACATGACGGTGGTAAAGAGCCGGGTCACTACCTATGGTGCCTTGGCGCATGCCGCCATTGGTGGCGGGAAGGTTGGTGGCTTCGAAAGGCCGCTTGACGGAGGCAAGCTTGATGGTTCCGTCAATGATCTCGTTGCCTTGGACAGCCACGTGAGAACGGAAGGCCGCTTGGCCTTTGCCGGCATTGGTGGCGGGTTTGTGAATGGTGAGGTCGGGGGGGTCAGCGCCATTAACTGTTCTGTTTCAACGGCGGATAAGAATGCGGGTATTGGTGCCGGTTATGATGCCGGTAGTACAGCGGATATCCGATCATTGAACAGCCGGGTTAACGGTGAATTACAAAACCTTGGCTCTGTAGATTCATCCGAATTATGCCGTACCGCCGATTCCCGTTTTGTAACCGATGATTGTCAGCTAACGCCTGAATCACTCACTGAAGACCATTGGCATTGGAACTGTTCAGCAACATCGATTGCTGCTACACCTGCGTATTCACATGCTGTCCGGCAATATAGCCCGCAGATAGCGGCATCCTCTATCAATAATACCCCGATGGCTGATACAACCTCACAACAACCGGCAATGACATCACTCAATAAAACAACAATGGACAGCACAACCAGCCCGCTGTCCAGCCATACTATGACTACCCCGGCACCATTCAACAAAACGACAATGGACAGCATAACCAGTCCGCTTTCCAGCCATACTCTGACTAACTCGGCACCATTCAACAAAACGGCAATGGACAGCACAGCCAGCCCGCTGTCCAGCCATACTCTGACTACTCCGGCACCACTCGACAAAACGACAATGAACAGGACAACCAGCCCGCTGTCCAGCCATACTCTGACTACCCCGGCACCACTCGACAAAACGGCAATGGACAGCACAACCAGCAGTCCGCTATCCAGCCATACTCTGACTACCTCGGCACCATTCAACAAAACGACAATGGAAAGCACAGCCAGCCCGCTGTCCAGCCATACTCAGACTAACTCGGCACCATTCAACAAAACGGCAATGGACAGCACAACCAGCCCGCTGTCCAGCCATACTCAGACTAACTCGGCACCATTCAACAAAACGGCAATGGACAGTACAACCAGCCCGCTGTCCAGCCATACTCAGACTAACTCGGCACCATTCAACAAAACGGCAATGGACAGCACAACCAGCCCGCTGTCCAGCCATACTTTGACTAACTCGGCACCATTCAACAAAACGGCAATGGACAGTACAACCAGCCCGCTGTCCAGCCATACTCAGACTACCCCGGCACCATTCAATAAAACGACAATAGACAGCGCAGCCAACCCGCTGTCCAGCCATACTCAGACTACCCAGGCACCATTCAACAAAACGACAATGGACAGCGCAGCCAACCCGCTGTCCAGCCATACTCAGACTACCCCGGTACCACTGGGCAAAACGGCGATGGCCAACACAAGCACTCCGTTGTCCAGTCCTGCTCTGACCACCCCGGCATTGCTCAACGAAATGGTAATGTCCAATACAACCATTACAGGAAACACCATCTCAACGCCGTTACCGTCCATTAATGCCACGATCACAACCACAACACCATTGGCAACGGCGGCAATGACAACCACAGCACCAGTGACGGAAACCGTGGTGACGTTACCGGAAGCATCAATGACATTCTCCGGCATGCCCCCGGCAACGGCACTGCCCATAACGCCTGCACCATTGGCTGGAACCATCAGTACCGGGGTTGTCCTGGGTGTCAGCCTGGGTACCGCTGTCACGATCCTTGCGGGCATTGGTCTATGTGCTCTTTACCAACACTATCATCGTCGGGACGAGGCGCAGCAACCAGCGGATCCTGAAATACCTTTGGAACACTTAAATCAGCAGGCTAATAACTGATTGAGCCCATTTATGCAGGTGATGCTGCCCGTATGGGGTGAAATAATCTTGAACGAAACGGATCTTGGCGTGATAACCAATATCTACCTGAGTCTGTTCCAGGGCATGCTATTCTGGCCCTTGGTGGTTAAGGAAGAACCGGTGCCTGAAGGCAAAGCGCTGGAAGAAAAAGTTGAGATTGTGGTGTCAACGGTGTTGGGTGCCTGTGCTAGAGTATCATAGCCTCGGGTCCGGTGAATGCATCATGAGAAATTGTAAACTTCCCTTGAGTTAGTCCGTTCTCAGGGAGTAGGCTTGCAATAAGAATAAACCAGTGTGAAGCCACGCTGCTGACAAAACGTGCTGCTGACAAAAGCGGTAACAAAAGTGGTGACAAAATCTATGACCGATATTATTACAACAGCCCGCGACCAACTGCTGACTCCAGCCAATATCGGCGACAGTGAACTCAGCAGGATTCTGGATAACATTCTGGGTCACAATGTGGATGCCGCTGACCTCTATTTTCAATCCATGCGCCATGAGTCCTGGGTGCTGGAAGATGGCATCGTTAAGGAAGGCAGTTTCAATGTCGACAGCGGGGTCGGTGTTCGCGCCATGAGTGGCGAGAAGACCGGTTTTGCCTACTCCAATGAAATTATTCTCCCGGCACTGGAACAGGCTGCCGGTGCCGCCCGAAGTATTGCCCGGGTCGGTCAGCAGCAGCAGGTTCAGGCATGGCAGCGCAGCCAGCCACTGTCGCTCTACGGAACCGCCAACCCTCTGGATTCTTTAACCAGTGAAGATAAAGTTGATCTGCTGAAAAAGCTGGACCAGGAAGCCCGCAAGGCCGACCCCAGTGTCAAGCAGGTGACAGTGAGTCTGGCCGGTGTCCATGAGGTGGTGCTGGTAGCCGCCTCCGATGGCACGCTGGCGGCGGATATTCGCCCGCTGGTTCGTTTGAATGTCAGTGTTATTGCTGAAAAAGAGGGGCGTATTGAGCGTGGATCTGCCGGTGGCGGCGGTCGGGGTGACTACCTTCAGTTCCTGCTCAACGACACTGGTCTTGAGTATGCCCGCAAAGCCGTGCGTCAGGCGATGACCAACCTTGAAGCAGTAGCCGCTCCGGCAGGCTCCATGCCGGTGGTATTAAGCGCTGGCTGGTCCGGTGTGCTGCTGCACGAAGCGGTAGGTCATGGACTGGAAGGTGACTTTAACCGCAAGGGTTCGTCTGCCTATGCTGGCCGGATTGGCGAACGGGTAGCTTCTCCACACTGTACCATTGTTGATGACGGTACGTTGGGCGGTCGTCGTGGTTCCATGAATATGGACGATGAGGGAGTCCCCACAGAAAGCACCGTCCTGATTGAAAATGGCATTCTCAAAGGCTATATGCAGGATAAGCTGAACGCTCGTTTAATGGGTGTTGCACCCACCGGTAACGGACGTCGTGAGTCGTATTCTCACCTGCCCATGCCAAGGATGACCAATACCTATATGCTGGCTGGCAAGCATGATCCTGAAGAGATTATCAGTACCGTTAAAAAAGGCATCTATGTGGAAAACATGGGTGGTGGTCAGGTAGATATTACTTCCGGTAAGTTTGTCTTCTCCACCAGTGAAGCCTGGTTGATCGAAAATGGTAAGAAAACTGTGCCCGTCAAAGGAGCAACCCTGATTGGCAATGGCCCTGATGTGATGAACAAGGTGTCCATGGTCGGCAATGACCTGGAGCTGGACCCGGGTGTGGGTGTCTGTGGCAAGGATGGTCAGTCCGTTCCGGTGGGTGTTGGTCAGCCTACATTGAAGATTGATGAAATTACCGTGGGTGGTACGGCTTAAAAGGGGGCTCCGTGCAGGTCGTTTCCTGAAGGAACCGTCATGCACGGGATATCGGGGGTTTATGGCGGTTAGGTCACGATTCGGCTTTTTGCCCTGTAGGTGCGCATCCGAACCGATCTGCATCAAGACTTTTCTCCGGGGGTTGCGACACCCTAAGATGGTGGCAGCGAGGGGAAATCGTTGCCGGTCGGGTTATCCTTGCTTCGGAAAAAAATGGCACCATCAATAATGGCGGTGTTAATGCCCCGTTGATCAATGGGCAGTTTGAATGACCGGTCCAGACAGAGAACGTTTTTTGTACTGCGTCTTCTGCTCCTGTCGATAAGCAGACCTTCATCAAGGCTGACAACGCTGTGATTTTTTTCCTGGCAGGCCGCAGTGTGTGCTCTTCCTGCAGGGTCATGAATGGCCATTTCACCGTTGCCATTACATCCCGCCAGTGTCACCCAATGGCCCGAGATTCGTGTGTATTCACCGGTGCTCTCATCGTAAACGTAAAAACCGATGTTCAGCCAGGCTCCGTCTGATATCCGGATATTGTCGATGATTTGCTGTTGATTCGGTGGTTGCCTGGATTGTATATGGTCAAATGATGATTTGTCAGAAGCGTACTCAGCCCGCCAGCCATAGTAGCGGATGACCGGTGTCTGCTGATGATGTTTTTCCATAAAGGCACGCACACCTGCCATCAGTTCAATAGCACCAGTGCCGTATTCAATCTTGTCATTCATACCAAACGCTTCAGCCAGACTGATGACCAGGGCATGCTGGTCTTCAGGTTTGATAATTCCCAGTAATGGCACCAAGGTATTGGCAACAGCGGCAGGGCCACAGATATGATTGAAATGGAAGTTTTTCCCGTCAGTGTTGATGTCATTTTGACAGAGATTGGCAGGCAGGCTGGAAAAATTTACCGTGGTTGTGGCTGATCTCTGGGTAATGGGGGTTTCAGGAAATGTGGTTTTGTCAGTTTTACTGTCGGTGATGTTATTGCTTTTACAATCAACCACGCCTGAACTTTTGTTTTCCGGGCCTGATCCCGGATTTATGTACAATCCATTAGTGACCTTTAAACCATTCATCAAACTATTCATTTACAAACTCCCTTTGGTTTTCGGAATTCCTTTTATTTCAATTGTCTGTCTTTAGACCCGGCAATCACTAAATGGTTCCCTAGTCAAAAACGGTGGGCAATTCGTGGTTGTTTTTGTGTTCAAATAATAACCGGATATCTTCCGGCAAGGTTCTTCCCCCGGAAAGCTCCGGCAGATCGTCAATATCAAAAAAGCCGATATCAGAAATTTCAATATTCTCTTTTGGGGCTCCACCGGTCAGCTCGCAGAGAAAAATCAGTTTGTAGATATGATAGGGGCTTCGTGGGCAGTAGGGGTGTCTCTGGGTATCCCGAACAGCCACCAGCTTTAATACCCTGGCGGTATAGCCGGACTCTTCCACAATTTCCCGCTCGACCCCATAAGCGGGAGGTTCACACACATCGCCCCAGCCGCCGGGCAGAGCCCAGCGCCCATCAGATCGCTCTTTGACCAGCAGTATTTTATTATCGAGGAATACGCCACCACGGAGGTCAATCTTCGGGGTGGCGTAACCATGATCCGGCAGAAAGTAGTCGTTCACTTTTGCCTTGGGCGCTCCGGTCAGCAGTGCGGTCATATCATGGGCAATAGCCTGTAATTGCTGATATCGCTCAAGGTCAAACTCACCTCTGGAGAAGGTGAGTCCATTCTGGGCAATGGCCCGGATCTTTTCTGCCCAGTCGATCCATGGATTTTTATCCGGGGCATTCTTTTTCAGATCAACGTCAGGTTTATCAACCATCACCGGCTCCCTTGATTAGCAGTTCTTCTGTTCGTGTTGCTCTGCACTGTCATCAGGTCCTAACAGAATAGCCATGTTCCGCCACTGTCTGGAAGATTCCATCATGATTTTAATAAACATGGTCAGTGGGACGGAGAGAATCATCCCTACAGGCCCTAACAGCCAGCCCCAGAAGATCAACGACAGAAAGACGACCAGGGGCGACAATCCCAGCCCTTGTCCCATAACGTTAGGCTCAATGATATTACCGATAAACACGTTTATCGCCAGGTAGCCCGCCAGAACCAGCATGGCATCGCCATAGCCAAATTGCAGCAGTGTCAGCAGAATACCGGGAATAGCTGCCACGATGGAGCCGACATTAGGGATAAAGTTAAACAGAAAAGCGACCAGCCCCCAGAGCACATAAAAGTTCACCCCTTTCGCCCAGAG
The DNA here is from genome assembly GCF_017744175.1 of Thalassotalea sp. G20_0. Lineage (NCBI taxonomy): Bacteria > Pseudomonadati > Pseudomonadota > Gammaproteobacteria > Alteromonadales > Colwelliaceae > Thalassotalea > Thalassotalea sp. G20_0. The sequence continues at coordinate 22,837 of NZ_JAGHQV010000003.1, forward strand.
CATGGTGCCAACCAACAGGCCAGTGATCATACTGATCAGCGTTTTCAGGGCCACATAACGGTTAAATGAGTGGAGAAAGCGGCGCATGCTCTGTAATTCATGGTCCGGGGATGACAGTGCTATGCGCAGCTTACCCGGCAGCAGCGGGGCTTCCAGCAGCATGAAGATGGTGGCGATTAAAATCAGCAGGGCAAAACTCATGGTACTGCCGAGTTTGCCAAGCATATTGGTCAGCAGACTGACCAGCGCCGATGGGTCAAAGGAGTCCATAAAGGTTTTCAGGTCAACACGGATATTTTTCTGTGCCAGGAAGGCCTGAGTCCTGTTAAACGACTCAGTCAGCTGTTCACGATACCCGGGCAGTGCGGCGGTAAACTCCTGAACCGTGCTGGCAACATTACCCAGGAATAACAGGGCGAAGATGACAAAGGCTGTTAAGGTGAACAGGATTCCGACGATTCGGGGGACCCTGAACCGCGCCAGCAAATCAACCACAGGATTGGCCAGCAAGGCAAGCAGGGCAGAAAGCAGCAGGGGAATAACCAGTGTGCTGCCCAGTTTGATGCCCGTTATGATAATGATCAGTGCTGCCAGCCCCTGAAATATATGACGGACATGTGTCGTTTTGATGCCCCGCATCAGATATAACCTCAATGATAATAATGGAGAGATTCAGTGGATTTCATCATAGTTAACCCGGGCGTGCTATTGATGAAAATGCTATTTATTAAGGAACTGTCAGCCAAGATATCTTTCTTTCAGGTGTTGTTGGAAATAACTGGCCGTTAATGGCTCCCCGGTCGCCCTGGTCATCAGTTCTGCCGTGGAATACTTTCGTCCCTGTGACCAGATGTTGTGTTTCAGCCAGTCAAAAATCGGTGAAAGGTTGCCCTGTTGAATCAGCTCTGCACTATCCGGCATGGCTTTTTTCCGGGCGGCAAACAGCTGGGCTGCGACCATGGCACCAAGGGTATAGCTCGGGAAATAGCCGAACGACCCCATGGGCCAGTGAATATCCTGCATGCAGCCATTCTTGTGATCACCGGCTACATCCAGGCCCAGGTAATCCTGCATTTTCTGCTGCCAGAGTTCGGGGATATCATCCACCTCGATGTTCCCTTCAATCAGGTCTCGCTCGATTTCATAGCGCAGGATAATATGGGCCGGGTAGGTGATCTCATCGGCATCAACCCGGATAAAGCCCGGACGAACCCGTTTGTATATTTTTTCCAGATTATCCAGTGTCATAGCGGGCTGTGACGTGCCAGCGCAGAGGTGTTTGACGATCAATGGCTGGATCAGTGACAGGAATTCGCTGCTGCGGCCCAGTTGCATTTCAAAGAACAGGCTCTGTCCTTCATGGATTCCCATGGAACGGGGGAAGGCAATGGGGAGTTCACGGTTCTGTTCTGGCAGATTTTGCTGGTAGCGGGCATGGCCGGTTTCATGGATGATGCCCATCAGTGCTTCCACAAAGTTATCTTCTTTGTAGCGGGTAGTCATCCGGACATCTTCGCTGACACCACCACAAAATGGGTGAGTACTTACGTCCAGTCGGCCATGGTCAAAATCAAAGCCGAGCAGTTTCATCACCTCCAGTCCCAGTGCCTTTTGCCTGTCGATTGGGAAGGGTCCTTCAGGCTGAATGATGTTCACCGAAGACTGGCGATCCAGGGCATCCTGAATATAGCCAGGCAGCCAGGTTTTCAGGTCACCAAACAGCTGGTCAAGCTCCCGGGTATTGACGCCGGGTTCATAAAGCTCCAACAGGGCGTTGTAAGGGGAAACATGGCTTTTTTCTGCCCGAACAGCAGCTTCCTGGCGGGAAAGGTTAACCACCTCTTTCAGATTCCTGGCAAAACCCGGCCAGTCATTTGCAGGCCGCTGGCTGCGCCAGGCATGTTCACAGTTTGTGGATGCAATGGTTTTGGCTTTCACCAGATCATCAGGAATGGCACTGGCCTGTTGCCATTCAACCGCCATCTCTGCAATGGATCGGATGGTGTCTGGATTGGTTTCCTGAGCCTGTGCTTCCTGCAGCCAGGATGCCACTTCAGGTGCCGTCAGCAGCTGATGCAGAAGGGTGTTCAATTCCGCCAGCGCTGCACCACGGGCCTGATTGCCGCCGACAGGCATCATGGCGGCCTGGTCCCAGCCAGCGATAGCTCCCAGATGGGAAAGGTGATACATCTGCTGGAATCGGCTCACCAGATTCTCATAAGCAGTGGTCATCGTTGAACTCCATAAACGTTATTATGAGGTCCATTGTATGACGTGATAGTTCACAGGGACAGGCTGCTTTCCCCTATTGATAAAAAAGCCGATAAAAAAAGCCGGTAAAAAAGGGCTCCACCGGGAGGTTAATTAAGTCCTTATTTTTTCTCAGTGATTTGAGGCGTATATAACTGCTCGTTTTTGATCTGGCCCGGGCCAGGTTGCATAGATAGGGAACAAAAAAGGCTTTTCGTTGTCAAAGTTAAGAAATATTCGCGATTATAAAAGGTAATGGTTATGGAAAGTATAAAGCCTTCTGCTGTCAGTGCACCTGATGTGGTAAGGGATGAAAATCAATTACCGGCAGCAGCCATAACCAATAATGCCAGCAAGACCATTGACTCCGTCGGTCCGAATGTTAGTAAAAGCAGCAAAAAAACACCCACGGAATACCCTGCTGCAAAAATGCCTGACAAAAGCCTGGCTAAGAGAAAGGTTGTCCGTCATGAAGAATCATCCAAAGTAAAAAGTTTTGATGAATTATTTTCTTTTTGCATCAAGACTTTCAGAGATATGAAGTTTTCCTATGATTTAGGTGGCTTTACGCCTAAGTCAATGAAAGATCTCGAGATTATGGAGCGTTTTCGAGAGGATGTTGCTCTTTTTGAGGAGATGGTAACTAATGAAAGAGAGAAGGTGGGTAGAAAATCAGGTGGCCGAACAAGTGCAAGAAAAAAATATGAAAAATATGAATTGCTTAGAGATCAGTTGTTTCGTTTGAAAGAAGAATACTTCGCTCTGTGCCACAAACGCTTCAGTCCTGTATCTAAAGTGGTGTTAGATTTACACTATGTGTCATCATTGCGTTATAGTGATGAGCCAGACGTAAACCAAATAGCACATCTCGCAAAAAAGTATGGACAAACCATCAGTATTAGCGAGCAGTTACTGTCGAATGTTCTCAATGGTGATCGTTTGTCACAGCACTGGCAGGTCTTCATGTCACAATCCATGGAGTTTCTGAATGTCTGTGACGGTATGGCCACTTTGAATGGCAAGATCCCGATCAAGCCTGATGGTCTGCTTGGCAAGGATGCGTATAAGCATAAACGGTATATTGCCCTGATATCCCAAATCAGTGACACAGTCGGTTTGTCTCTGATAAAAACCCTGGATGATGCTGTCAATCACTATCCACATTTGAAAGAAAAAGCAGACCTGAATCGTGGATTAGGTTCTGACGTTAAAGGATTCAGCAATTGGTTAAATTCAGCGTCGAACAAAGAACAGCCGTTCCAGTGCTATAAAATTACCTCGGTGATACAAATGATCAGTGCTTCACTGTGTATTGGCGAATATGACACAGCAAAGACGCTGTTAAGCAAGTTTATCAATCTGATTGATGGCAAATATGATGGCAAAAATGCTGACCTGGACGATATCGAATTGTTGTTTTATCTTGCTTCGAAGGCGTTAGCGTGCCTGGTTTGCATCAACTTGTCAGACATTGACAATAATGATCTTAAAAGTATCGAAGCAAGCAAAAAGTTGTTTAAAGACGTGACGCAAAAGGTTAAGCAGACGTTTTCCCTGTCTGAAGCTGAGTGCGCAAATCTTGATGAGTGTTTTCAAAGATTCATAGAAGCTCCCTACAGAGATGTTTTACTGATGCACGCCTTGAAGGCAGAAGAATCTGCCAGGCAATTAAACCTTCTGATCAGTGAAGAAGAATCAGAGAAAACCAGGAAAAAACAGGAGATCAGGGGGAAGCTTAAACGAAAAATGACCAGGGGCTATGGTTACCGGAAACCGGTGGAGCCAACAGCACCTGTACCCGCTGCTCAGTCGACACCCCGGCAAGATTCACAAACCCCACCACGGGAAACACCTTTGCCACAGGGGGTGCAGGATGCGGTAAAGGCGTTTATTGCTGGTCGACCAATGGCTGAGGTCATGGCAATGATTCAATCAGTGGTTGATGATCCCGAGAGTACGCCAGTGGTTAAGGCTGAGTCTTATTTCGCTCTTGCTGATATGCTTGACAGAAAAATAAATAAAGAATTCAACCGGTTTATTTCTCATACGTCCTTCATTTATTCCTATGCGCAGTTAATTCGAGCAGGTGTTATGCCATCGTATGATTTGGGTGTGGAATTCAAAAAGGCCATCCAGGACGTTACTGATATAACGAAGATTTGTGGTTGGCTTGACAGTGTCAATGATGTGCTGAGCACCTTGTCGGAATTAATTCTTCGTACTGATGGGCTGGACAAGGAATTTCTGGATGAGCTGGCATCTTTGCATGAGCGTGTCAGGGCAGAGGTAGGGCTGGTTAGTGAGATTGAAGCCACTTTTGCAGAGATAAAACTCATCTGGAGAGACCGGTTCCAGTTTTTGAAAAGAAACAACAAGTTGCCAAAAGGTCGAAGAAAACCTGTACAAGATCGGCAAGGTCAATCGCAAATGGCCGCCTTCGATCTGTCAACATTGCAAGAGGTCTGGGGTAAACTGAAAAGTCAGGTAGCCCCGTTGAGAATGACACTGGAAAAAACCGGGGAGGAAATAGACAGGCATCTTATGTCCAGACCGGCAGCCTGTGAGCAATGGGAGGCTGGCGGTGACGATGATTCCTCACTTGCAGCCAATGATGATTCCTCACTTGCTGCCAATGATGCTTCCTCACTTGCTGCCAATGATGATTCCTCACTTGCTGCCAATGATGATTCCTCACTTGCTGCCAATGATGCTTCCTCACTTGCAGCCAATGATGATTCCTCACTTGCTGCCAATGATGATTCCTCACTCACTACCAATGATGAACCGGAGGTGCCTTCTGCGCTTGTCAGGCAGCAGGTTCAGCGGGCGCAATTAGCAGGCAGTTGTTACGGGCCTGAATACTGGTCAAAATTTACCCCTGAGGACTGGTTACCAGGCAGTGAGTTGCCCGACAGACATCCACTGACACTGATCGCCGAGGCATTGCACAGACCTCTGTCGGTCAGGGCTGGTGGGCAGCAATGGTTAATTAGTGAAGATGGCACAGCAACCATCAAGCCCGGAGCCATTCCGAAAAATTCGCTGAACCTGACGGTTGATGAACTGGCCGATCCACTGACGCCTTATAACAGCCGTGCTTTATAAATAATACTTTTCTTGAGGATCCATACTTGTGAGCAAGATTGATAGGACTCATGCCTGCATGCCAGTCCTGTATTGCTTTAAATCGAATTTTTTCTCTATGGGAATCTGAAACCGACGGCCGTCAAGATTCTTCATTACTGCCTCATCTGAGAAAGGCGGTGGTAATTAAATGCGACATTTGTTGTATGTAACAGGTATAAAACAATATTCGTGATAGTTCACAGGGACAGGTCAGCCTGCACAATCAGGGAACAAAAGAGGTTTTACGTTGTCCTTATTAAGAAATTTTCCCGGTTATAAACTATACGGGTAGCAGTTATGGACTATGTACAGCGTTCTGTTGTGAGTGCACCTGGTGGTGAACATCAATTACCGGGGGGAGCTATAGCTGATAATGTCAGCAATAAGATTGACTCCGGCGGTTCTTTGGCTGAGATGCCCGGGGTTTTGAATGTAAGCCAAAATACTCCGTTGAAAATACCCGCCGAAGAAGTGCCTGAGAAAAGCTTGACTAAAAGAAAGGTTAAGCACCATGAAGAATTATCCTGTTCCAAAAGTTGCGATGAATTAATGACTTTTTTCAAGGCACATCTCCAAAATCTGGAGTTTTCCTATGACCTTATGGGCTTTACAGCAAAGTCAACTAAAGGCCTCAGGCTTATGGAGTGTTATCGAAAGAAAGTTGATCAGTTCAAAAAAATGGTGACTGAAGAAAGACTCAAGCTGCCTAAAATCCCGAGTAACCTGAGAAAAGACGCAAGAATAAATTGTGAAGAACTTAAATATCAACTCTTTGATTTGCAATTTGAGTACATGAATTTGTGCTTTAAACGCTACCTGGCGGTAATCAGGATAGTGTTTGTGTTGCAGTCGGTATCTGCAAAATATCAAAGCGATGAGCCAGTCGCATACCAAATGGCGATGTTCGCAAAGAAATATGGCAATTGCTTAAGTGATCTTGGCCAGGAGTCATACTTGAACTCCGTCAGTGATCTTGGCCAGGAGTCATACCTGAACTCCGTCAGTGATGATCGTCTGGCACAGCACTGGCATGTCTTCATATCACAATCCATGGAACTTCTGAATGTCTGTGCCGAGCTGGCCAGTTTGCATGAACAGCTCCTGGGCAAGCATGAGAACTGTGATGTGCACATGAAATCAGTTTCCAATAGTCATAACGTTGTTGCTTTGTCTCTGATCAAAATCCTTGATGATGCTGTCAGTCACTACGCACAGCTGAATGACAAAGATGGCCTGAATCGTGGATTAGGTTCTGATGTTAAAGGGTTGAGCAGTTGGTTAAAGACCGTGTCGAACAAATCAGACCTGTTTAAGTGCTATAAAATTTTTGAAGTAATACAAATGATTAGCGCTTCACTGTGTATTGGCGAATTTGTTGCAGCGGGCAAGCTGTTAAGGGAGTTCATCAAACTGATTGATGGCAAAATTGATGGCATAACTGCTGAATTAGACGATATCGAATGGTTGTTTTATCTTGCATCGAAGGCGTTAGCCTGCCTGGTTTGCATCAAGTCAGACCTTGGCAATAATGAATTTAAGAATATCGAAACTATCAAGAAGTTGTTAAAAGATGTGATGGAAAAGGCTAAGCAGATGTTTTCCCTGTCTGAAGCTGAGTGCTCAGAGCTCAATGACTGTTTTCAACGATTCGTAGAAGGGCCCAGCAGAGACGTTTTATTGATTCATGCCCTTAGGGAGGGAGAATCTGTCAAGCAAATAAATCGCCTGGTCAGTGAAGAAGAGCGTGAGAACACCAGGAAAAAACGGGAGATCAGCGGGAAGCTGAAACAAAAAATGGCCAGGGGCTATGGTTTTCGGAAACCGGCGCAGCCAAAAGCGCCAGAACTCGCTGCCCAATCGATAGCCCGGCAAGATTCACAAGTCCCGAAGGAAGCACCTTTGCCACAGGGGGTGCAGGATGCAGTAAAGGCGTTTATTGCTGATCGACCAATGGCTGAGGTCATGGCAATGATTCAATCAGTGATTGATGATCCCGAGAGTACGGCAGTGGTTAAGGTTGAGTCTTATTTCGCTCTTGCTGATATGCTTGACAGGAAAATAAATAAAGAATTCAACCGGGTTATCTCTCATACGTCCTTCATTTATTACTATGCGCAGTTAATTCGAGCAGGTGTAATGCCATCGCATGATTTGGGTGTGGAATTCAAAAAGGCCATTCAGGACGTTACTGATATAACGAAGATTTGTGGTTGGCTTGATAGTGTCAATGATGCGCTGAGCACCTTGTCGGGATTAATTCTTCGTACTGATGGGCTGGACAATGAATTTCTGGATGAGCTGGCATCTTTGCATGAGCGTATCAGGGCAGAGGTAGCGCTGGTTAGTCAGATTGAAGCCACCTTTGATGAGATAGAACGTATCTGGAACGACCGGTTGCAGTTTTTGAAAAGAAACCACAAGTTGTCAAAAAGTCGAAGAAAACCTGCACATGGTCAACAGGATCAACCGCAAATAGCCCCCTTCGATCTGTCAAAATTGCAAGAGGCCTGGGGTAAGCTGACAAGGCTGGTAACCCCGTTGAGAATGACACTGGAAAAAACCGGGGAAGATATAGACAGGCATCTTATGTCCAGACCGACAGTCTGTGAGTACAGGGGGGCGAGCGGTGATGATTCCTCAGTTGCTGCCAATGATGATCAAGAGGTGCCGTCTGCGCTTTTCAGGCAGGAGGTTCAACGTGCGCAATTAGAAGGACGTTGCTACGGGCCTGAATACTGGTCAAGCTTTACCATAGAGGACTGGTTACCAGCCAATGAGCTGCCCGAAAACCATCCACTGACACTGATCGCCGATGCTCTGCACAGGCCGCTGTCGGTCAGGGCTGGTGGGCAGCAATGGTTAATTAGCGAAGATGGCACAGCAACCATCAAGCCCGCAGCCGTTCCGAAAAATTCGCTGAACCTGACGGTTGGTGAGCTGGCCGATCCTCTGATGCCTCATAACAGTCGTGCTTTGTAAATACCGTTATTCGTCTTAAGCGGAGTCGAAAGGCGCAAACGCCATCCCCTGAATACTGTGCCAATCACCCTTCGACTCCGCTTCAGGGTGAACGGAGATTGTACACATCATCCTCCTGATTCAATTAACTATTCGCCTTGTCAGGATCAAAGTGCTCACGCACTCTTTGCAGCAGCAGATAGAACACCGGAATCAGCAGGGTGCCAAAGATAGTGGCCGCCAACATACCGGAACTTACCGTGATACCGATGATCTGACGGCTGGCGGCACCGGCACCCGTGGCAAGTACCAGTGGCATTACCCCGAGAATAAAGGACAGGGCGGTCATCAGGACGGCACGGAAACGCAGGCCAGCGGCATTGATGGCTGAGTCAAAAATACTGTTGCCTTCCCGACGCTGAACCATGGCAAATTCCACGATCAGAATCGCCGTTTTTGCTGCGATACCGATTAACAGCACCATCCCGATCTGGGCATAGATGTCATTGGCCAGCACCGGATTCCACTGTCGCATGATATTGATCCCCACAAAGGCACCAAAGGTAGCAATAGGCACGGCGCTGATGATGGCCAGTGGCATGGTCCAGCTTTCGTACTGGGCGACCAGGAACAGGTAGGCAAACAGGAAGCACAGCGCAAACAGGATGGGAGCCAGGTTTCCTGCTTCGATTTCCTGTAAAGACTGGCCTGACCAGGAATAGGTATAACCCTGGGGAAGATTCTGTGCCAGTCGGGCCATTGCCTCAATGGCGTCACCGGAGCTGTAACCCGGAGCAGCCTGACCACTGATGTTGGCGGATTGATAGAGGTTGTAATGGCCGATGCTGCTGGGGCCCAGCACGGGTTTCAGGGAAGCAACCGTGGTCAATGGCACCATTTGTCCCTGACTGTTACGGACATAGAACTTGCTGAGGTCAGCCGGTCCTGCCCGGTCAGCACTTTCAGCCTGCAGGTTGACCTGATAGTTCTGGCCAAACAGGGTGAAGTTATTCACGTACAGTGAGCCCAGCTGGGTTTGCAGCGTCATGAAAATCTCGGATAACGATACATCCTGGGCTTTGGCTTTCTGGCGATCTACTTCCAGCAGGTATTGCGGTACATTGGCCTGCCAGGTTGAAAACACCCGGGCGAGTTCCGGCTGCTGGTTGGCCTGGTAAATCAGGCCGTTCATGACCTGGCTGAGCTCTTGGGGTGAGCGTCCCATGGTGTCTTGCAACCGGAAGTCAAAGCCACCGGATGACCCAAGACCCGGAATGGGTGGGAAGGCAAAAGCCATGACCTGTGCTTCTTGCAGTGACCACAATTTTGCCTGGGTTCTTTGCAGAATGGCGTCCTGATGCAGCTCGGGACTCTGTCTCTCTGACCAATCGTTCAATACGACAATGGCCAGCGCCGCATTACTGCTGGAACCACTGAAGATACTAAAGCCGGAAATGGTGATAACACTATCCACACCCTGTTCGGAGCGAATCTGGTCGGTGATTTCCCCCATCAACTCCTGGGTGCGATTTAATGAAGCCGCATCTGGCAGCTGAATGTTGACCGCAAAGAAGCCCTGGTCTTCATTTGGGACGAAGCCGCCAGGTGTGGTAGTAAACATAAAGCCGGTACTGCCCAGCATCACCGCCAGAAGGCCAACGCCCAGAATGGAACGGCGCAGTAAAAGTGTTACCCAGCCCTGGTAACCCCCGGTCAACTTGTGAATAAAGGTGTCTACCGGCTTCAGCCAGGCAATCTGGTCAAGACTTCCTTTTTTCAGTAATACCGAGCAAAGCGCGGGACTTAAGGTTAACGCGTTGACCGAGGAGATCAGTACCGCCACAGAAATGGTCACGGCGAACTGGGTATAGAGCCCCCCGGTAATGCCCGGCATAAATGCCACGGGCACAAAAACCGCCAGCAGTACCATGGTAGTGGCAACAATGGGACCGGAAACCTCTTTCATCGCCAGGCGGGTGGCCTCTTTTGGTGCCATGCCCTCTTTTGTGATCAGTCGTTCAACGTTTTCAATAACGACAATGGCATCGTCCACCACAACACCGATGGCCAATACCAGGCCAAACAAACTGATGGTATTGATGGAGAACCCCAGTGCCTGCATGACCGCAAAGGTACCAATCAGCGACACCGGGATGGCGATGGCAGGAATGAGAGTTGCACGCCAGTTCTGAAGAAACAGGAATACCACCAGAATAACCAGAAATACGGCTTCAAACAGTGTTTTCACCACCTCATTGATGGACTCGTTAATAAACTCCGTGGTGTCAAACTTGATGGTATAGTCCATGCCCTGGGGGAAGTCCTTCTTCAGCTCTTCCATCTGGGCTTTCACGCCTTTGGCCACGTCCATGGCATTGGCATCCGGTTGCTGGTAAATAACCAGAAATGCCGTAGGTTTTTGGTTCAGCCGTGCATCACCCTCATAGTTCTGGGAGCCAAGTTCCACTTTTGCAATGTCTTTGATGCGGACAAAAGAGCCATCCGGGTTTGCCCGGATAATGATATTGCCAAAAGCGTCAGGGGATTCCAGCTGTCCCCGGGTACGTATCGTGTAGGTAAATTGTTGATCAGGCTGATTGGGCGCTTGTCCAAGTTGTCCGGCGGCAACAATGGCATTCTGCTCATTAATGGCGTTACTGATGTCGGATGTGGTGACACCCAGTGCCGCCATGCGACTGGGGTTCAGCCAGATGCGCATACTGTAGGTCATGGCACCCATCACCTGAGCCTGCGCTACGCCCTTGATACGGGTCATTGGGTCTAACAGGTAGTTACTGGCGTAGTTGCTCAGGTAGACCTGATCAAACTTGCCGGATTCAGACACCAGGTTGACCCCGAGCAGCATGTTGGACGACTGTTTTCGTACATTGATGCCCAGTCGGCGAACCTGTTCGGGCAAACTCGGTTCGGCAGCGGCTACCCGGTTCTGCACATTGACCATGGCGATGTCCTGGTCGGTGCCGGAATCAAAGGTGACGGTGATGGACACACTGCCATTGTTGTAGGCTTTGGAGTCCATATAAATCATCCCTTCAACCCCGTTTACCTGTTCTTCAATGGGGCGCATAACCGCTGATTCCAGGGTTTCTGCATCGGCACCCGGGTAGGTGGCGTTGATGGTTACCTGGGGCGGCGTGATTTCCGGGAACATACTCACTGGCAGCGTTGTCAGCGAGATCAGACCGACCATGGTGATCACAATCGAGATGACGAATGCGAACTTGGGCCGGTTAATAAAAAACTGGCTGATCATCTCAGATATCCTGCTCCTGTGGCTTGGCGGAAGCGGGTGATGAAAGCGTACCGGTGGTTGGGTCTACGTTAACCAGGGTTGGCGATACTTTGCTGCCCGGACGCACTTTCTGAAGGCCCTGAACGATAATCTGCTCACCTTGCTTAAGGCCAGATTTTACCGCCCACATGGCATTGATACGACGACCGACTTCCACCTGTCGGGTTTCAACGACATTTTCCGGCGTTACAACCAGGACAAAATAGCCGGACTGATCCTGCTGAACTGCGGCCTGGGGAATCAGGGGCATGGGCGTTTTCTGATTGCTTTCTGCCTGCAGCGTGACGTAGAGGCCCGGCAGAATAATACCCTGAGGGTTCGGGAAGGTGGCTCGCAGGGTCAGGGTACCCATGGTTTCATCGATCTGGGTGTCGGCAAAGCTGAAGGTGCCTGGCTGGTCGTATTCAGTGCCATTTGGCAGTCTGAGAGAGAGTTTGAACCTGCTTTTTTCTTCGACCTCAACGCTGGCTTCCTGCGCCGTTATGGCTCCGGGGTGTTCTGCCAGATGGCTGATCAGCTGTCGTTCATCCACCTGAAAGGTAACATAGATTGGATCCATGCTGGTCAACGTAGCCAGAGGCTGGCTGGTGGGACCCACCAGATTGCCAACACTGTAGGTTGATTTGCCAATTTCCCCCGTGAAGGGTGCGGAAATTTGCGTGTAGCCAAGATTCAGCCGGGCTGTTTCCAGACTGGCTTCTGCTGCTTCCACCGCAGCGACCGCCTGGGCTTCCGAGCTGGTTTGATTATCGTAGTCAGCCTGACTGATCGCTCCCCGTTTTAGCAGATCCCGGCTACGCTCAAGGTTTTTCCGGGCGTTAATAAGGGAAGCTTTGCTGCTTGCCAGCTGGGCCTCGGCACCTTTGAGGGCAGCTGCAAATGGTGCCCGGTCAATTTCGTAAAGCAGCTGGCCCTGTTCAACCATACCGCCTTCCGTAAAGTTTCTTTTGACCAGAAAGCCTTCTACACGAGCACGGATGTCTACCTCATTGATCGCTTCTGAACGGCCAATGTATTCATAATAGTCGCCTACTTCCTGATCGATGACACTGAAAACCGATACACCGGGTGGCGGCATTTGATGTTGTGGCTGCTGCTCCTCCGAGCAACCGGCCAGAAGGAAAATAGAGGTGGCTAAAGCGCCTATCGGAAGCCATTTTCCGAGTTTACGATCAGTGATGTTAGTGATCATTGATAGCTCCGTACTGTTTGCATTCAGCAAAATACCTGCCACTTATTTGTCTTTGCAAACGTCATAACCTGTTAGGGGAAGAAGGTATTGGCGGTCTTAAGTATTACCCTGTATGACTCAGGGAAAGGGCGTGTGCCTTTGGCTTTAGATAGGGAAATGCCCCGTGCAAAGCGCCGGATAGTATACAGGGTTATATACTGTGACGGATAGTATGAGGTTCATCCATCGAGAACCATGTGGAAAACCACTATTGGCGAATCCTTTACTGTTTAAAATGGAATAAGTCAGGGCTTTACACTGCTTTTACCGGATCTATTGACCCGATTGAGATGCAAGTCAATAAACTGAATCCCAGATCAACGTCGTTACTGCCCGGGGCTGATGTGATGCCTTGCCGCTGTTTAACTAAGCATTCCTGTTTGATGAGTGATATGATGTCCCGCGCTTTGGGCAAGCCTCTTTATTAAACCAATGAGCAGAGGCAGCCAGAAAACCCGGGCGGGGGGCAGGCTGGCCATACCATCAGTTACTTTACGAGCTGTACCTTTAACCCCGCTTTCCCCCAAGGCGGGGTATTTTTTTTTATGGAGCACATCCTATGAGTCACTCTATAAGTACAGGCAAAACCAGTGCCAGGCTGTTGCTGATTGATGATGATATCGAGCTCTGTGAATTGCTGGTGGAATATCTGGCCACAGAAGGGTTTACGGTCTCTGCGGTTCATGATGGTGAAGCCGGGGTCGATGCCGCTCTGTCCGGGATGCATGATCTGGTGCTGCTGGATGTAACCTTGCCGAAACTGAACGGTTTTGATGCCCTGAAGCAGATACGCCAGCAGTCGGACATCCCGGTTCTGATGCTGACTGCCCGTGGCGATGATGTGGATCGGATTATCGGTCTGGAAATTGGTGCGGATGATTATTTGCCCAAGCCCTACAATCACCGTGAGCTGGTGGCCAGAATCAAGGCTATTCTGCGTCGTGGGCGCACACCATTGATTCCGGAAGGCACCAGCCGAACCCTGCAGATTGATGATATTGCCCTGAATCTGGCCAACCGTGAGGCCGCCATTGCCGGTGAACCACTGGAGTTGACGGCCACTGAATTTCTGGTGCTGAAATCGCTGATTGAAAAGGCCGGTGAACTGATTTCCCGGGATGACCTGACCCAGATCGCCCTTAACCGTAAGTTGACACTTTATGATCGGGCCATTGATATGCATGTGAGTAATGTGCGCAAGAAGATTGGTACCCGGCCTGACGGCAATCCAAGGATAAAAACCGTGCGTGGGTCTGGTTACTTTTATATTCTTCCGGGCTGATGGGGTTGCCAGTGCGAGTTAAAATCCCCGGGCTGGTGGTCTGGCCATGGCACAGTGTCTTCTGGAAGATTTTTCTGTGGTTCTGGCTGACCATGATTGCCATGCTGGTGACGTTGTTTCTGGCCTTTGCCATCACCGTGGACCCTTCGGACTTTCTGTCCGAGCGGCGGGCGCTGTTTCGTGAGCTGGAAATAGCGGCCCGTAAAATGGAACTGCTCTCCCGTACTTCCGTACATTTACCCATTCCCCGGTTCCCCGGCAGTGGTTACTACCTGTTCGATACCGAGGGAAATATTCTGGGCAGTGCGTCGATCTCTGAAGAGTTGATTTCTGCCTACAATAAAACCCGGAATCTCAGCGATCCGACCATTACCTTTCGCAGGGGGGTGGTGGTAGTCGGCCCACAGCGCATTACCCTGAATGATGCCCCCTACGAACTATATCTCACCAAAGAGATGCCAATGCTGGTGCACTGGCGGGTGCAGCAGGTTATTGCACGTCAGTGGCATCTTATTATTCTGGCGTTGGGTGTCAGCTTCTTTCTCTGTGTGGTTCTGGCCCGCTACCTGGTGGGGCCGATTCGGAACTTGCAGCGGGCCTCCAGAAAGCTGGCCCGTGGCGACCTGAGTGCCCGGGTAGGCGGCAAGGTTGCCAGGCGCCGGGATGAGCTGGGTGAGTTGGCCAGGGATTTTGACCACATGGCGGAGCAGGTCGGGTCTCTGGTGTTCAGTAAAGAACGGTTGTTGCGGGATGTCTCCCATGAGTTAAGGTCGCCGTTAACCCGGTTGCAGATCTCTCTGGCGCTGGCCAGACGAAAAACGCCGGATGCCGAGGCAGAGCATGCGCGCATCGAGCGGGAGATAGAACGCCTGGATCAGTTGATCGGGCAGATCATCCACTTTTCCCGTATTCAGCATAATATGGCCAACATGGCCTGCGAGAAAATAGCTCTCGAAGGTATGCTGAAAAAGCTGGTGGACGATGGCAGCTTTGAAGCCCAGGCCCGTGATAAGGCCGTGGTATTGAAAGAAACCGCTAACATTGAGCTGGTGGCAGTTCGTGAGTTTCTCTCCAGTGCGGTGGAAAACATCATCAGAAATGCGATTCGTTTCACTCCGGAAGGCTCGGAAGTTGAGGTGCGACTGTTGCGTGACAATGATGTGGCACTGATTGGTATTCGTGATTATGGGCCGGGGGTGCCTGAAGAGACCCTTGACGATCTGTTTGAACCCTTCTTCCGGGTGGATGAAACCCGGGGTAAGGAAAATGATGGAACGGGTCTTGGAATGGCCATTGCCAGTACTGCAGTATCACAACATAACGGCTCCATTGCTGCCCGCAATGCCCACCCGGGTCTTGAGGTCACCCTTCGCCTGCCGTTAAGGAATGGGTTGAGTGTCTGAGTTTGCTGACCTTCGCTGGGACCTTTCCTATGCCGAAGCCATATCCATTCAAACGACACTGGCCAGTCAGGTGATCCAACAGGATGACCTGCCTGAAATCACCCGTGTTGCCGGTGTTGATGTTGGCTTTGAAGATAACGGGCGGGTAACCCGTGCCGCCGTTGCGGTTCTGGCTTTTCCCGCCCTGGAGCTGCTGGATTACACCATTGCCAAAGTACCGACCCGGATGCCCTATATCCCCGGATTGTTGTCATTTCGGGAGTGCCCGGCGATTCTGGATGCACTTGGCCAGTTGCGGATAACGCCTGATCTGTTGCTGTGTGATGGTCAGGGAATGGCCCATCCACGGCGCTTTGGCGTTGCCTGTCATGTTGGTGTGCTCACCGGGCTGCCCGCCATTGGGGTTGCCAAGAGCCGACTTTGTGGACACAGTGATACCCTGCCAGAGGGGAAAGGGGCCAGGGTTGAACTGCGGGATAATAATGAAGTGATTGGCAGCGTGCTGCGCACCCGAAGCGCAACCCGCCCACTGTATATCAGTATTGGCCATAGAATATCGTTGAACACGGCGGTGCATTATGTTGAATCATGTCTTACCCGCTTCCGGTTGCCGGAAACCACCCGTTGGGCAGATGCACTGGCTTCCAATCGGGGGCAGGCTGTTGCCAGGGCCAACCAGATTCTGGCTCGCTAACGTTTTCTGCGCTCTGGCACTTATTCTCCTGGGGGGCTGTGCAGGAAATGACCGGGAGGTCTATAGCCAGCAGCAGTTTCAGCAGCTGGTGGATAAAGGCTTTCTGTCACCACAGATTCGCAATCTGGATATGCTGCCGATGATGGCGGTGCAGCTCTATCTGGACACGCCGCAGATTTTTCTTCAGGGGGATGGCAAGCCCCTGATGTTCCATATCGATGGCAAGGTGGATGCGGATATCTTTGGGGGGATGGTCACGGAAAAACTGCCGGTGCAAATTACCGGCTTCACCCAGCTGAGATATTCCAGGGAAGATGAGGCCATTTATTTTACTGAGATAGCGTTTATGGAAGCCCGGATTGACCTGGAAGTGGCATTGTTCAAAACCATGATCGTGGACAGCTTTCAGAAGGCATTGCTGAAAGAGCTGGCCGGGATGCCATTGATCTCGTTGGTCAAAACACCGGAACTGGCGGCAACCATCGAATCACTTGCCAGACATAATGCTGATGGGCAGATTCAATTTAATATCCGGGAAGGCAGCCTGGTGATTGAACCGGTTCCGGGCCACAGTGATCGTTCTTCTGGCTAAAGCTTGTTCTGGCAGTCATCACTTTTCCCGGGAGCCTGTTGACGTTTTGTTACTGAGCTCACAACTAAACGTCAACAGGTCCTATATACAGTTTTCATGCAAATGGTGTATCAGATCAATGCGTAAGCCCTATATTTTAATGATGTCCCTGATGAAGAGCAGACATCATGAACAGTATCAGCAATACGCCAGCACTCAGGATTGAAACACCGGCAAGCCAATCCCCCCTCTCCGACCCTGTTGACCAGGCCAGCGGAAAACAAGATACCAGTCCCCATTACCAGACACCGACTGCACATGGGAAACGTAAAATTACGGTTCGGGACAAGCTGGACCTGGTCATGGCTGTCAGATCCGGACGCCGCAATGAAGTTGAACGGCTACTGCATAAAGGCGTGAACATTCGCAAAGAATACTATTTGAAATATCAGGATTCCCCGTTGAAAACGGCGGTGAACCATCGTCGTATCAAGATCCTGGAATTGCTGCTGGAGCATGGGGCAAACCCTGACGATCATGCCGTTGGTGTCAAAACGCCGTTGAACTCTATCCTTAAGGAAAAGCCTATCAGTATTAAGGTCATGAAGGTATTGCTAAAACACGGTGCGAATCCTGACGCCAAGACCAAGGGACGCTACACCCCGTTGTTTTGGGCTGTCTACCATAGGCATATCGGTGCCGTAAAGCTACTTCTGCAGCATGGGGCAGACACTAATAGCAGAAGCTCGGGCTACGAAACGCCACTATACAAAGCGGTGAGATTGGGGGATATCAAGATCGCGAAGCTGTTGCTGGAGTCCGGTGCGGACGTTAATGGCAAGTCAGCCGGCTTGACCACCCCTCTGGCTATTGCGGTGCACACCGGGGGTTTAAGGAGTGTGAACTTGCTGTTGGATTATCATGCGGATGTTAATAGCGTCGATGGCGACAGGATAGCCCCCCTTGAGTTAGCTGCCTGGAAAAAGCGGGTTGATATTGCCTTTGAACTGCTCAGGTGTGGCGCTCGTGCGGATAAAAAGCTGACCAGAAAGTTGGTCAGCAAGGTTATCCGTAAATATAAGATAAACCCGAAAACCACACCGCTGTCGCTCAAAGGTGCCAGCTTACGTGCCATTGGGAAACATCTCAATGGACGTGATCCGAGAGTTTTGCCTTTGCCCGAGGCCACACGGAAGGAATTGCGATTACAGAGACGAGGAACAATATTTCCGTGAATCTCGTCTTCCGGGTTAACTCGAAGGCTTGAAGGAACCCATCATAATATTGAAAGTATCCATGACCGGATAGAGCGGGTAGAACGTGCGCGGGCTGGCAAAGTTTCGGGTCAGGTCATATTTAAAGTCGCTGAGAATAAAGTCCGGAACCTCCGGAACCCATTGGTTCCCCGCTTTCCTGAAGGTGAACACTTCGCTTCTGGTCTGATAGCCGGAGTATGACTCCGGGAAGATGGTTAAAACGGTTACAATCTCTCCATCATCATCTGCCCGCATACGAAACCTGGGGGGCACATGAATTTCGTAGGCCCGGGAAATACCCACATTAAATTTTGATTTGGAAATAATTCGCACATAAAAATCCTGTGGACTCAGTTCATTGGCCTTTGCCCGTCCTTCAGGAAAAATAATTTGAAACAAATGACTTGAGTGGTAGCGTTGCACCTGATGCTTTAACAGTTTTAATGCGTCTTCAGCAAAGAAGCTGGCGAACTCGTCAAAGTCAAACGTGTTCAGGTTTCGAACCATCTCAAGGACAGTAGATTTGAGCGCTTCTTTATCTGATTCAGATAGTGACGAATCCCGGTGCGGCATCGGTGATGTTATTTCTGCAAGGAGCGGTTTGTTTTTATCGTTGGTTTCTGCCCCACCAAGGCATGACTGGACAGTGGCGAAGACGGCAATCATGCCAATAAGACATAATTGAATGACTCTGGACACTTGAACCTCCTGACAAACCAATATGGACATAAGATAGCCAGTAATTCCAGTTTCTGCAGGTAGAGATGTGATTGCCAGAAAACATTATGGAAATGCAGATATCTGTAGCCATTGTTTTAATCAGGGCTATCAGGACGTTGTTGCTCCGTTTCCTGTTCTGTGCTCGCCATGGGGTTACTGACTGTTGCCATATCCGTCAGCTCTATCATCACCGATTCGTCATGGTCATCGGATTCATACCTGGTCAGCACATGGTATACAGGGCTGTCAGGACTATGCGGGTCAGGTTATCGATACGGCCCTCAAGGTTTTCTACCAGGCATTGGGAGAGCTTGCCAATGGTATGACCCTGACCGTCCAACTGGCCGGTAAACGGATGGGCTTCATTACCAATGGGGCGGGTTAACTGGCTACCATCAATATCCTTAGTCAGCCGATATTTTTTGCTGCATGATTCCGCATCATGGCAGATCTTGCCCAGAGTCTCGGCATCCGCCACGTCAACCGTGGTGTCAGCGCCGGATGCTGTTGACGCGCCTGCAAAGGAAAGGCTCGCCAGAGCGCCCAGTGCCAGAGGCATGTTTGGCAGCTGGCCTGCCCGGAGTGTCGTGGTCACGGGGCTTCGGGCTGTGGTGGTGGGATCCGGGGCGCTTTTCCGGGGTTTTCTTTAGCTGTTTCCGGTGTTTCGCCCGGCGTATTTTCTCTGTGTGTGTCAGGCTCGGGTAGAAAATCGGCACGGGCTGTGAACGAATTAAACTGATCCCTGGCAAACCGACCCGCAACCGAAAGGTTGGCAAGATTGCTCAGCAGGCTAATGACTTCTGAGGGCAGGCCGGTATAGGCAGATATTGCCCGTCCAGCCAGTGCGGTGAACTGCAGGAAATGACTGGCCCGGCCATCAAGGCTCTGAGGATTCATGTCGGCAGCAGGGCTTACGACACCGGATACCGGAGGGCTGGAACTGGATAAATCAGAGAAAGGGTTCAACGACTGGAGAAGCGCAATCCCCCCGGATTGGATGGTCACACCCAGCCCTCTCCATCGACCCTCCGGTTCTGTGGGCGGGGGTGCCAGAGTTTGCGGGTCGATGGCTGTGCCTGTTGGGGGGACGTCCGGTTGCCGTATCAAATCAATACCTTAATAACCAGGTTGTTTGCAGTTATATCAATTCACTGTTGTGTAACAATTGCTGATTTCTATACGTTAAATGGGGAGGAGATAATCGCCAGTGTTATCGTCATGGTAAGAATGGTTTGAGTTACATAGGCCTTTTTTTACTAAGAAAAGGCAGTTCTGCCACTTTGCATCCGCCAGGCAGTCAAGTCCCGGAATTATTTTCAAGAACTTTTCCGTTGTTAATGTTGTCAAAATGTCGCACGAAACAAACGCTGGCCAACTCAGAGTATTCAAGCATGATCAACCACCATTTGGCTGTCCGGCCAGATTTCCCCCGACCGCTACCAGAAACCTCTGAAACATTGCCGACTGAGGCTTCGGTTAATTCTCTGTTGAGCACTCAGCAGTACCACCAGTTTGCCGGTAGCACTTTGAGAGAGCGAAACGTTGAATGCTCAGAACATTCGGAATCAGTAAAACGTGATGCTTCGGGAGGTACAAGCGACACTGGGCCGATAATTTGGTGGTATCGATATCCTGAGGATCCATTCGAGGAGAGAGACGATATCTACAAATGGATTGCCAGTGGGGCGAATGACAAAATTGTTGAACTGCTTGATCAGGGGTTTAACCTGGACCAGAGCGATAGCTGCGATGAACCACCGTTATTTTATGCCCTGAATTTCGGTTCTCTGGAAACCGTTTTGCTGTTACTGAAACACGGGGCGGACCCGAATTTATTCCGTGTTCGTCCCAGTTTTACATCCGTGAGCATTGGTGACTACAGTTTACGGGAGACCGACAAATTATCACGGTTGGTACTGCTGCTCAGTTATGGTGCCAAACTATTGGATGATAACAAAGCTTTCGGTGACGTGTTTGAAGATAACCGGATTTTCCGGCTGGCTGTCTATTTCTTCTGGGAAAAATATCGTGAGGGTCATGCTGGTCCCATACCCGAACCAAAATCGGTTGAAGAACTGAATCAGTTGGTTTTTAAGCTACCTGTTCTGCAAATCATGGCATATATTTCGTTGTTTAATGACCAGTTCGGGATATTACGCCGACCATCAGGCAACTTGCCCGCTAATTTACAGGAGTTTTTTGACTTTATTGGTGCCTGACTGTTGGCAGTTATATGCCGTGGAGATTAACAGTCAGGAATCTCCCGGGGCGGCCTGAACCTTCTCAGATGGGGGTTCAGGAGTCATTAGACCACTTCATAAATAATGGTTCATGCCTCTGAACTTTTTATGTTTTTTAAATCTACATCGCCTTAATTGATTTGCTATTCAGAAGGCAAAATATTTTGGAATTTGGTGTTACAGCGAGAGTAATAGACTATCTGGGTCTGCCCGGTGATCAGGTGCAGGATGCAAAACCAGCAGCCGTTTCTCTTCTTCGGGTGCGCTCAACAGATAATCTTCGTGGAGGAGGGGAAACCTGTAAAAACTACTTTGAAAATAAAGTGTATGAGCAGGCAGGGTCGAAGGTCAGTGAGGGTTCAACACCAGATAAATATGCTTCAAAGCAAGATGAGAGATGTTGTGTAGTTTATAAGCTGGCTTCAAGTTGGTCATATTTATTAAAGTACATGAGTCAATGCAATGAGGTAATGCCCGCCCCATCGTCAATCAGTGGTTTGGATTTACCGGATATGATGCACCCCTTTGATTTGAGAGAGCCCGCACTGGACTCCATCGCTGAGTTGAAAACGAGACTGTCACAACTGAAGGGCTGCTGGCAGAAGCTTAACCAATGGTGATTGGTGTCACCAGCCAGGCTTTTTGTGAAAAAAGAGGATCATACCCACCATGTTATGTTGCGGGTTGATAGTCAATTTATTCCGGGAACGCTGGACCTGCAGGAATTAGTCACCGGTGGGAAAACTGGCGGTGACCGGCGGGCAAAAGCGACAGAAAGTGCCCGCTGGCTGGTGCCTGAAAAGGTCTGGAGCTTTTCAGGGAAGGATCCTTTAGCCGATGTTGCAGGCCCGGGTAGCCAAAGTCATTACGGTAATAAACCATTCGTTAATATAGAGCGTCCGGCAGCGTGCAGCTCAACCGGTAATACGAAATATTCTGTAGCATTAAAGCCCGCAGACTATCATTTGTATCAGCCGGTCATGAAGAAGCTGATGACGGATATTTGTGGAAGGAACTTAAAAAAATTGAGCAGTTTGCAAGACAGGGTGCACTTTTTCCGGGATGACAGCCATGTTGAGCCACTGACAACGGATGAAAAAAAACTGCTGAAAGAGTTTGCTGAAGTGCTGGAGACTTCACGGATATGGTGGATAACTGAATCACCATCAGTGAGAAGTATTTTTGACCAGATTTTTCTGGCAGAAAAACATAAAAGCCCGCTGACAAAGGGCATGATGAGTGTGGTGACTAAATTTAAATCCCACGTCAATCTGGTGCGCAGTCTTAGCAGTAATAAAATTTTTGATAAACGACAGAAAGAATTTTTATCAGTAAGGCAGACTTCACTGGGGGAGCGTGATACAGGCCTGAAAACGTTTGAGCTGCCAAAGATAACGTTCACTCCTGGCAGTCCTGAACGTAAACCAAAAGTTTAATTATATGGTGTTTACTTATGACTTATCCTACCGGGTCACCATTACCATCCGCTTCACAACCTGTTGTCACAGCCGATCAATTACCGTTGCCGCCAGATCAGCAAGCCGCCTGTTCTGCAGACGTAGCAAGCTTCGACGCACGGCACGCCACCCTTGCATTATCTGAGCGTCTGCAATTGAAGTATCAGGGGTATTCTGACCAGGATATCTGCGCCGCAGAAAAAACATTGCAGCAACGGTCAACCGAACCACTGACGGTAGATCGCATTCTTCAGGAGCTGACTGACAGACGTGTTGATATCACCACCATACTGAACAGCCTTGATGAGGCAGTTGACAACACTCCCGGCACTAATAGCAAGCTCCGTCTGGCAAGTCAGGTTATGGATTTCGCCCAGTCACTTAAAAAACGTGTGCACTGCGAATTTAACCAACATTTCTCCGCTGCGTGGCCAGACCGGCAAAAAGTGGCTGAAATTGTCAGCCAGTGGCCAGAGTCACTGAAGGAATCAGCAATCTATATCCGCTATGGGTGGCCAGTTTTGAAAGTTGGCAGAGGTGTTGATATTTTGTGTGATTTCAGGTCTGCCATGCAGGTTTGCAACAGTCCTGACGATCAATACGAGGGTCTTCATCCAAAGGTTCACCCTGATCTTTGGGCATGTTTTGATCCCGGGGAGTTCAAGGATTTTTCTGATGATGACTTTCGACGTGCTTTCAAAGAGAGTGCTCCAAAGTATCAGGCCTTGATTAGAAGTCTGCCTGCAGATTTTCCGGTAATCAGTCGAAACGCGTACCTGGATTATCCGGTCTTTTTCCGTCTGGTGAGGGAAATCTGGCTTGACGCATTACATACTCGCAATACCGGAACCATGGAGAGAATCAGTCATTTGATGGTGTCATTTACGGATCAAATAAACCGCCATAGCCATCGCTTTGGCAGTTACAACAACCACATAAAAGCACTGGATGACCAGTTAGCGTGTAGCTATGCAATGAAATATGAAGAGTTGTCCGTTTTACCATTTCTGCTGGCAACGCACCCCCGTAGATGGAATGAAAACTATAGTTCTGTTTCCCGGCGGTTGATCCATTATGCTTTATCTGATCAGGAAAGTGAGCTGAAGACATGCCCTGTCACATGGGGAGCAGATCTGACACAGCAACTGAGTATCTGCTGTTGGGTAGAGTCAAAGTTGATTCCGGATACCATCATGACCCTGCGTTTTCTGAGTGATATTGTGCAGTATATTGATAAGGATAACCGTAGATTCGTTTCAGGCACTCTCTCGGATCAATTATACTGGACAGAGAGTGGCAGGCCGGGACGGTACTTTGATAAAGAAACGCATCAGCTGCTGTCACCCATCATCGCATCGGACCCGCAAACATTATATCCGATGGAGGGAACCAGGCAGGTGCTCACTGATTTTTTCAGTAGAAGTATTGGGTCGACCGGTGCTACTCCAGCAAATGGTTGAAAAGCATACCAATCACCGGTCAGCCCATTCACCAGTGCAGGAAGGCTACAGGTCCGGGAATAGACTGCCCTGCACGGCGCTCCCTCACAAATCCCCCAGAGCAACAAAGTCCCCGGCTTTGGCATCCTGCGTTGCCCTATCTCCCACATCCATGTGATCGTGCGCAAGATTCGGGGCAGTTTATGAAATATCCGGGTTAAAACAAAGATCAATGGTTTCTTCAACTACCATTTAATCAAATACTGTCGTTTTAATGCCTGACTCTTCGCTGAATATTCTTACCATGCTCAGAAGGGGTAATTCGTCTGTTTAGATTGTAAACGACGATAGATTATTAATATGGAAAATAACAGCTTGAAGATTACGATGACAGATTAACATCGTTTGTTCCTGATCACTCCTGTAATTAAATTTATAATACTTTCGTCGTAATAAAGCTCTCGGAATTTTTCTTTACCAGCGGCAGCTATTTATATTGAATTATTGTTTATCCTTTTTCTCCAGGCTTTTTCAACCATTTACCAATACGACTGTTTTATGAATGCCGTTGGCTGTTACTCTTATCCTGTATCCACTGATACTTCAGGGTCATTCAGTGATGATGAGTGTTCCATTTGCAAAGAGGATTTCCATGGCCGTAGTGTGGTACCCGTTGTCGTCAAAACCAAATGCGGGCACAGGTTTGATCTGGACTGTATTTCGAGATGGATCGGTTCCGGATTCGGGCAAGGGACCTGTTGCATTTGTCGCCAGGCAGTGTTGCCGCTGGTACGGGAGGCCGGTGCCTGTGTTTATGAGGACTCACCCTTCTGCGAAGCCCTCCCACTGCAAGCCTGTCGTACTGGTGATGTCGAGAAATTAACCGCGCTTTTGAGGCTGGACCCCAGCACTGCCCGGAAAACGTTCAGGTCTGCTGTTACTGGGCAGCAAGTTAATCTAATGATCGTCGCTGCCCAGAACAATAACGTCGCCTGCCTGCAAGCCCTGATGGCTTCCGGGGCGGATCCCAACACGGTCCGGTCTGCGGATGGTGCCACCCCTCTGTTAATCGCTGCCCAGGACAATAACACCGCCTGCCTGCAAGCCCTGTTGGCTGCCGGGGCGGATCTCAACGTCACCTTGGCTTCGGGTGCCACACCACTGTTCATCGCTGCCTGTCACAATAGCACCGCTTGCCTGCGCCTCCTGATCGCTGCCGGGGCGAAACTCAATGCCACTCAGGGTCCGGAGGATGCCACCCCGCTGTACATTGCTGCCCAGAACAATAACATCGCCTGCCTGCAAGCCCTGATCACTGCCGGGGCGGAGCTCAATGCTGTCCTGAATACAGGTGTTACCCCGCTGTTCATCGCTGCCCAGAAGAATCACATCGCCTGCCTGCAAGCTCTGATCACTGCCGGGGCAGGGCTTGATGTCGCCAGGATTTCGGATGGTACCACCCCGTTGTTGATTGCTGCCCAGCAGAATAGCACCGCCTGCCTGAGAGCCCTGATCGCCGCAGGGGCAAAGCTCAATGCCGCCATGACGTCGGGTGCCACCTCGCTATTCACCGCTGCCCAGAATAATTACATTGCCTGCCTGCAAGCCCTGATCGCTGCCGGGGCCGATCTCAACGCCGCCCGGACTTTGAATACCACTCCGCTATTTATCGCGGCCGAGAACAATCATATCACCTGCCTGCAAGCCCTGATCCTTGCCGGGGCGGATCTCAATGCCGCCCGGACTTCGGGTGCCACCCCGCTGTTCATCGCGGTCCAGAAAAATAACATCGACTGCCTGCAAGCCCTGATCACTGCCGGGGCAGATTTCAACGCCGCCCTGAATTCGGGCACCACCCCGCTGTTCATTGCTGCCCAGGACAATCACCTCGCCTGCCTGAAAGCCCTGATTACTGCCGGGGTGGAGCTTAACACCGCCCGAAATACAGATGGTGCTACCCCGCTGTACATTGCTGCCCAGAACAATAACATCGACTGCCTGCTTGCCCTGCTTATTGCCGGGGCGGATCCCGACATTGCCTGCACGGATGATGGGGCCACCCCACTTTACATTGCTGCCGAGGAGAATAACATCGCCTGCCTGCAAGCCCTGATTGCAGCCGGGGCGGATCCCAACATTGCCTGCACGGATGATGGGAGTACTCCACTGATGATCGCTGCCGAGACCAATAACATCCCCTGCCTGCAAGCCCTGATTGCGGCAGGGGCAGATCTCAACGCCCGGACTACGGATGGTCTCACCGCGCTGTCCATCGCTGCCGGGAGCAATAATATCGCCAGCCTGCAAGCCCTGAGCGCTGCCCTGGCCAGGAAGAAAGACTGAGACAGCATCAAGCCAGCCTGTGCTCCCAACGCCTTTAAACAGTTGTTATTGCATTGAATTTTTTTGTTTATTGTTCATCTAACCCTGTCACTGATTAACACATGCGGGTGTTTGCTCTATGGATGTCACTTCCGATTATTCATCCTCCGTTCCCATGGAGGTCTCCGGGTCGTCGGATGAGGTTTCTGATTCCACTGGACATGGGGCTTTTCATGGCCGTGACGCAGTACCCGTGTTCGTAAATACCCGGTGCGGGCACCGCTTTGATCTGGATCGTGTTTCCAGGGATTTTGCCAAAGAACTGGCCGGGACACGAAAGTGCGCGGCTTGTCAGAATAATCCGATGCCTCTGGTGAATGAGCATACCGGTGAATATTACCGGGATGAACACTTCCCTGATCCGATATTTTTTTACGCCTGTATTCGTGGGGATCAGTCTTTGATTCGTTCCCGGTTGTTACAAGGGGTTAATGTTAATGTTCCTATGGAGCATGACTTAACCGCCCTGATATGGGCATCCCAGAACGGGCGCCTTGAGGTCGCAAGGCTGCTGATCGACAGCGGTGCTGACGTCAATGCCGTTACGGACAAAGGCATCACCGCCCTGATGTCAGCATCCCTGATCGGGTGCCGGGAGATCGCCAACCTGCTGATCAATAACGGCGCTGACATCAATGCCGTTACCAACAAAGGCACCACTGCCCTGATGCTGGCAGCCAGCAGGGGGCACCGGGAGATCATCGTACTGCTGATGGACAGGGGAGCTGAGGTCAATGTCTGCCGGAGTAATGCCGACAATCTCAATGGCTGGACAGCCCTGATGTCGGCATCCGATAAAGGGCACGTGGAGGCTGCCAGGCTAATGATCAATAGGGGGGCTAAGGTTAATGCCGCTATGGAAAATGGCTCCACAGCCCTGATGTTGGCATCCGGGAACGGGCATTGCGAGACCGCTGAGTTGCTGATCGACAATGGTTCCGAGGTCAATGCCGTTATGGATGATGGCTCAACAGCCCTGAAGCTGGCAGCCAATAACGGGTACCGTAAGGTTGCCAGGCTGCTGATCGGCAACGGCGCAGATGTCAATGCCTGTGCAGACAATGGCTTGACTGTCCTGATGTCGGCATCCCTGTACGGGAAGCGTGAGGTCGCTGAACTGCTGATTGACCGCGATGCTGAGGTCAATGCCGTCAGTGAAGATGGCTTGACTGCCCTGATGTTGGCATCCCGGAATGGGCATCTGGAGATTGTCCGGCTGCTGATCGGCAGGTTCGCTGATGTTAAAGCCAGGATGGATGATGGTGCCAATGCCGTGATATTTGCAGCCAGGAACGGGCATTGGGAGATCGTTAAACTGCTGGTCAACAGCGGTGCTGAGGTCAACGACAGTATGGACGGTGGTTACACTGTCCTGATGTCGGCATCCTGGAGCGGGCAGTGGGAGGTCGCTGCGCTGCTGATCCACAAAGGTGCAGATGTCAGTGCCAGGCTGGATAATGGCTTGACTTGCCTGATGTCGGCATCCCGGAACGGACACCGGGAGGTCGCCGTGCTGTTGATCGGCCACGGTGCTGATGTCAATGACAGTATGGAAGATGGTTCCACTGCTTTGATATTGGCTTCAGAGAGCGGGTGGTGTCAGGTCGCGGAGTTGTTGATCGAAAGTGGCGCTGAGGTCGATGCCGTAACTGACAATGGCTTGACTGCCCTGATGTCGGCATCGGAGAACGGGCAGCGGGAGGTCGCCAGGCTGTTGATCGTCAGGGGAGCTGAAGTCAATGCCTGTATGGTTGATGGCATCAATGCCTTGATGTTGGCAGCCATGAAAGGGCAGTTGGACACCACTGAGCTGCTAATCAGCAGGGGGGCCGAAATCAACGCCAGTAACAACGATGACTTCACTGCCCTGATGTTTGCATCCCGGGGCGGCCACAGTGATATTGTCTGGCTGCTGATCGACAAGGGCGCTTCTGTCAATGTCTGTATGCCCGACGGTTTCACTCCTCTGATGTCGGCATCCCGGAATGGGCACCAGGAGGTTGCCCGGCTGTTGATTGACAACAACTCTGAAATCGATGTTGCCATGGATGATGGTTCCACTGCCCTGATGTTTGCATGCGAGAAAGGACACCGGGAGGTTGCCAGGTTGCTGATTGACAGGGGGGCTGGCGTCAATACCGTTATGCACACTGGCCTCACTGCCCTGATGTTTGCATGTCAGAATGGGCATGTGGAGATTGTCAGGCTGTTGATCGACAGGGGGGCTGAGGTCGATGTTGTTTTAGAAAATGGTACCACCGCACTCATGTTGGCGTCCCTGCACGGGCGTCGTGAGGTCGTCGAGCTGCTGATCGATATCGGCACTGAGGTCAATGTTGCCAGGAACGATGGTTTTACTGCCTTGATGTCGGCATGCGAGAGAGGGCATCGGGATGTTGCCGAGCTGTTGATCGACAGTGACGCCAAGGTCAATGTACGCATGGGCAATGGTGCCACTGCCCTTATGTGCGCATCCCGGAATGGACACGTGGAGACTGTCAGGCTGTTGATCGATAAGGGCGCTGAGCTCAATGCCGGTATGGAAAATGGCATCAGTGCCCTGATGTTTGCAGCACAGAACAGGCAGTGGGAGGTTGTCGACCTGCTGATCAAAGCTTTGATACGGGAAGGGAGAGGATAAAATATGATGTCATTTGGTGAACTACTTGCTATTCGCCAGGCGACTCTCCCTCATTTTCCTGCTCTTTAATTTCCTGTACCCAGCGGAATACTTCAGCAACGGGCTCAATCAGCTCGCCGGGAATAAAATCGGCAATGTTTAAATGGAACAGGGCATGAGCCAGTGGCACGTTTTCAAGAACAGGAATGCCTTCTTTTTCAGCAATTTTGATAATAAACCGGGCATGACCACCACGACCTTTAACCGTGACAATGGGCAGTGGCGTCTTACCCTGGCGGTACTGCAAACCAATGGCCAGATGGGTCGGGTTTTTAATAACAACGTCTGACTTGCCGGTGTTTTCCGCCTGGTTGAGTATTTCCTGATGAATCTCCTTCCGCTTACCTTTGATTTCCGGGCTGCCTTCACTCTCTTTATGCTCCCGTTTGACCTCATCCTTGCTCATCCGGTTCTGTTTCATAAAGTTGTAGCGCTCAAACATATAGTCGAGGATGGCAATTATCACGAAAGCAACCATGGCGTAGAGCAGCAGCTTTTTAATCAGATGGGCAGCGACCGGTAATATGCATGAAGTGCCGCAATAGGGCATGTCAACCATGTCGCCCACACTGCTGTATATGACGTAATACACAACAAATGACAGAAACAGGATTTTGATCACCGACTTGAAAAACTCCATAAGGTTTTTCATGGCGAAAATCTTTTTCAGCCCGCCGACCGGGCTGATTTTTCCAATATCCGGTTTTATACCTTCAGGCGCAAACAGCAGGCCAAACTGCATGACGTTGCCGATAATGGCAGAAAACATGGAGACGGCGACCAGGGGAATCAGCAGGTCCATGGTTAACTCAAGAATACCGTGGGTAACGATTTTGAAAGAGACTTCAAAGGGTTCGTTGTAGCTCAACGTGGGAAACACCACCATCTGCTTGATCTTGTCAATAAAGGTGTCACTCATGTACCAGAGCGTTGCCAGTACCGCGATAAGGTTAAAGGTGCCGGATACTTCTTTACTTTTGGCAACCTGGCCTTTTTGCCGTGCATCGCGGAGTTTTTTGGGGGTGGGCTGTTCGGTTTTTTCTGCACTCATTTCCAGATCACTCCCAATGATTCAAACATCTCAGGGATTCCCATCATGTGCTGTTGGGATAATTCCAGAATGGTTCCTATGTAAACCACCAGAATAGCAAGGGCAACGCCAGATTTAATGGGCATGGCCAGGATGAACACGTTCAGCTGGGGAGCCGCCCGGCTGATCAGGGCAATGCCAAATTCGGTAATAAACATGCAGATGATGACCGGCGCGGAGAGCCACATGGACAGTTTGATAATCAGGTCAAACTGGCCAAGGAAAAACGTTACTGCGTCCTGATTGATATTTGGGAAGTAGCTGAATACTGGCCAGACCTGATAGGTGAGCATCATGCTTTCCAGCATCAATAGAAACAGCCCACTGGTCATGATCATGGCAATAAAGGCCTGGCTGAACAGGATGCCCATCGGGGAGGTTTCCGCGCCGGAAAACGGGTTGAGGGTACTGGCCATGGAAGCACCCCGCTGGTTATCAATAAAAAAACCGGCAGCTTCCATTGCCCAGAATGGGATCGCCAGGACGAAACCCATGATGGCACCGATAAAGACTTCTTTGATCACGATGCCACCGGTGTCGTAGATTGACAGTGTTTCGTCGGGCTTGGTCTCAGACAGCATGGGGTGCATGAACAGCACCAGGCTCATGCAGATGCCGTTGCGAATCATGGACCCACCAAGGTTCCGCTTGTGCAGCATGGGCAGAACGGTAAACATGGCAACGATGCGGGGCATCCCCATTGACAGGATGTAAAACCACTCTTTCAGATCATCAATGGGCAGGATCATGGTCAGAGCCTTTCGAACATATCCATCACAGCCACTGAGAAGTTATAGACCTCGATACCCATCCAGCGGGATGTCAGGAAGATACTGATAATGACCGCGACGAGTTTGAAGGCAAATGGCAGTGTCTGTTCCTGAATCTGGGTCAGTGCCTGAATCAAACTGATCAGCAGACCAACCGCCGATGCCGCGATGATAGGAGGCATGGACAGTAACAGTGTCAGCCAGAGTGCCTGGGCTGTGAGTGTCAGTATATGCGGGTCATGCATAACTTAGCACCAGTCCGTGGATTAGCCGGGTCCAGCCATCCAGCAGTACGAACAGCAAGAGCTTGAAGGGCAGGGATATGGTCATGGGTGACACCATCATCATACCCATAGCGAGAAGGATGTTAGAGACGATCAGGTCAATAACGATAAACGGCAAATAGAGCAGAAAGCCAATCTCGAACGCCTTGGTCAGTTCAGTGATACAGTAGGACGGCATCAGAACCACCAGGTCATCTGCGCTCAGTTGTGCCTGGTACGCCTTTGGCCACAATATTCTTGCGGTTTTCAGAAAGAAGTTTCTTTCCCGCTCCGTGGTATTTTTTTTCAGGAAGTCCCGATAGGGGGCTATCAGCAGTTCCATGTTATTTATCAATTCTTTACTGTCTTCACCCTGAAAGCTGATATTCTCCTCTTGCGCGATATCCCATGCCTCAAAACCTACCGGTGCCATGATGTACAGTGTCAGGATAATAGCCAGGGCATTCATGGCGATATTGGGAGGAATCTGCTGCAGACCGGTAGCGTTTCTGAGAATGGAAAATACCACCACCAGTTTCAGGAAGGATGTACCCATCACCGCAAGAAAGGGCACCAGCGCCATCAGCGCCAGTGGGATCATCAGATAAAATGGACTGGTAAGAGTAATTGCGCCGCTTTCCATAGTCGCCTTTTCCAGTCTCAGAGTATGAACAAGAGACTTTGTTGTTTAGGTAGTCAGTCAGTCGACAATTCTGGTAATACGTGCACCCAGTCGATTATTTATTTGTACCAGCTGGCACTCGGCAATCAATTTGCCGCCGGCACGAACCTTAACCGGTTGTTCGATGGGACGATCCAGCTCAAACACATGGCCAGGCTGAAGAGACTGGACTTCCTGTGCGGTGAACTGCTGTCGCCCCACTTCGAATACCAGGTCAATCTCAATATCTGACAGGTCGATAGGCTCCTGTTCATGATGCATTTGATCGTCTTCCATTGAGTTCATCCTGTGCTTGATGGTGATGTGAGAACCCTCTGCTTCCCCGATGAAAGCCGTATCCGGGTTAACTCTGATAATCAGCTGCTGTCCGGTGACGTGGTAATTAAAAAATACAATGTCACCGACACCCAGGGCGCTGGTTTCCTCTTTAGACAGTTTTGCCCGTCCAAGTTCAAGGCCTGCCCAGATAGGTATATCGGTGGATTGCTCCCGGATATGAGTGGGGAGTAGTTTGAGCAGCTCAAAAACAATGGGCGTGGTTTCCAGGTAAATGGGGTACTGTGTACCGCCTATCCGGATATTCATCGCCAGTTCTGCACGCTTTGATTTATCTTTATTCGGTGCCAGGTCGGTGAACTGGATGGCAATGCCAATCCCCTGCATCAGATGCTCCAGCAGGTTTTGCAGCCTGTTTCCCAGGGCGGCCAGCATCAAGTCTTTTGGCAGTTTCAGCAGTATCTTGCTGTTCAGATTGTCCGGCATGATCAGGTCAATGAAGGCACTGCCGGTGTACAGAGAAACGGGCTGGTGATTGATTTCCAGCTGCATGCAGATAGCAGGCATGGTTTCCGGGGCAATACTGCCCAGGGAAATGTCCCACCTGTCCTCATTAACCGGCAGTGCAAGCTCTGTCTGGCGGTTGCTGAGGATTTGGCCAAGCAGCAGCTGCGACGGTGAGACAGAGGGTAGATCAAGAGTTTCTGCTGCCATGGTTCAACCTATGCCCGGTCGTTTCTGGAAGAGTTCTGGTCGTTATCATCTTCTGCCGCGTACTGGTTACGGGAGCGGCCATCACTGTCCTGGTTATCGCCACCTGACATGTTGATATTTACCTGAACCTTGTCGTTGGAAAATCGCTCAGCCAGCATTTTCTGCAGGTTGGCTTCATGCTGGGCCAGAAAATTTCCGGCTTCTGCTGATGTGGTGTTCATGGTGACTGTCAACTCGCCACCGTGTCTCTGGATTCTGATCTCGGTACCCGGCAGCACATTGTCTTTCAGGGATATGCGAACCTCTGCCCCATTCACCGCATCCTTGGCAGAAACCTGTATTTGATCGGCCATCTTCTGAAGTGCAGCATCGACTTCTTTTACGCTGCTGGTCTGCTGGATCTCACGAATCTGGGTCTGAAGCTGGGTATCGGCTTTAATCGGGTTCTGGGCGTTATTGACCATGACCTGCTCAGAGGCGTCTTCGCGGGTATTCTTGAACATGTTCTCATTGCTCTTCTCTTCCTGAGAACCTTCGCGAGAACCTTTTTCCTGGCGTCCCCTTATGGCATTCTTAGAGCTTTTGTTCCGCTCGGCCAGCAGGTTTTCCAGACTTTCCAGGCTTTGCTCCTTATCGCCACCCGTTTTTTTCTCTTTGCTACGCTTGTCTTTTGCCATGCGATCCGCAAAGTCGTTAGCCTGCTTATCGGACACATTGCGACTTTGCTGGTTAGCATCATTCTGTTGCGGGGGTGGAGTTGGCTGAGTGTTGGTTTGATTCACGCCGTGCGTTGACATGATGATTAACTCCTATTCCTTGGATTTAACGGTAAATTCTTCCATTTCCAGATCTTCAAGACGTTTGGCCTCTTTCTCAGCCTCTTCATCCTGAACCTTGCAGAACTCCTCAAATTTCTCCACAGCCATCTTGGCTTTAAAGTGAGCCTGTCTCGCTTCTTCCAGGACCTGCTCCGCTTTGACTACCTGTTGTTGTGCTTCTACCACCCGTTGTTCTGCATCGGCAATGGCCTGTTCCAGAGAGGCATCTTTCTCCCGTAACATGGCAACTTTCTGCTTCAGCAGATCCAGATCATGCTGCTGAACACTGGTGTTCATAATATTATCGTATAGCCGCTGTTCTTCTTGACTGCGCCATACAATATACTCTTCCAGATCCTTTTGACGTTGTGCCACTTCCTGCTTGCGTTGTTCGACCTCCTGATGGGCAAGATCCAGCTCATGCTGACAGCGCTTCACCTCCCGTTCAGCCGATTCCTCCCGTATATTTTTAACCTTCAGCAGATCATGCAGCATCTTCTCAGTAACCTACGATTTGCTGTAATTGGGCAATTGTCTGGTCAAGGGGCATCAGTTCATCCGTTCTCTGCTTGAGAAAGGAGCGGATGGTTTCAATTTTCTGAATTGCCTCGTCGGCCAGTGGGTCAGCACCCTGTTTGTATTCCCCGACTTTTACCAGTAACTCAATATCTTCATATTTGGACATCAGGGCTCTTGCCCGACTGACCGCCGCCCGGTGGTCTTCGGTAGTAATGGCATTCATGACACGGCTGGCACTGGCCAGCACATCAATCGCCGGGTAGTGCCCGGATGCGGCCAGCTTTCTGGAGAGAATAATATGACCATCAAGAATCGAGCGGGTTTCATCCGCTACCGGCTCTGTCATGTCATCCCCTTCAACCAGCACGGTATAGAGTGCCGTAATAGAGCCTACATCTGACATCCCGGTACGTTCCATCAGCTTGGGGAGGGTGGCAAATACCGAAGGCGGGAAACCCCGGCGGGTGGGTGGTTCTCCGGCGGCCAGTCCGATCTCACGCTGGGCACGGGCAAAACGGGTGACAGAGTCCATGAGCAGAAGAACCCGTTTGCCTTTATCACGAAAAAACTCAGCAACGGCTGTTGCGGTGTACGCGGCTTTGGAACGCTCCATGGAGGACTTGTCGGAGGTTGCCACAATAATAACCGATTTCTTTACTCCCTCCGGGCCAAGGTCGTGCTCGATAAACTCCCGCAGCTCCCGTCCCCGTTCACCGATCAGGGCCAGTACGGTGACATCCACTTCCGCACCCTTAACCAGCATGGACAACAGGGTACTCTTACCACCACCGGCCGCTGCAAAGATACCCATTCTCTGTCCTTCACCGCAGGTTAGAACGCCATCAATGGCTTTAACGCCCAGGGGGATGGGGTGGTCAATAATTCTCCGGGTCATAGGGTCGGGGGCATCGGTATAAACCGGATAATGAGCTTCAGGCTCAATGCCATGAAATGCGTCAGGGTTTAATGGGTTGCCCATACCGTCCAGTACATGACCCAGAAGATGAGGGCCAACGGCTACGTGGTGTACTTTGCCGGTTGGGATAACCTCAGTGGTGGAGGAGATCCCCATAATTTCACCCAGGGGGGATAGCACTGTCTCATGTCCCTGGAAACCGACCACTTCAGCGTATGAATTCCGGTCACTGTCATCAGGGTTATTGGGGGATACCAGCTCGCAGAGCTCACCGATTTTGACACCAGGCACCGCCGCTTTGATGATCATGCCCTGAACTTCAGTAACACGGCCACGGATATCAATCAGCCTGCCGCTTTCCACGGTACTTTGCAGTGCATTGGTGAGATAGTTAAAAGTTTGAGCCAACTTGATGCCTCCATTATTTTTCTTGCTATGGATATGCTGCTATCGAGATCCTTCTACTCTCCATATTCAGACATGCAGCATTACCTGCCCTGACAGCATGGAGTTATTATCCAGACGCGGCAGAGTATAGTTGCTCTACTCAATACGTGGCTGAAAAACCGGATAAAGGATTCCCGAATCCATTACAGGCTGCTATTTCTCTTTTCGGCCTGATGATTTCGAGCTGAAATGGTGTTGGTAAAATAAATGCAGACAGGGAACGCAAAATAAAAGAAGGGCTGTGAAAGCCCTTCATGGTATTGGGTATTTTGGGAGTTACACCATCATTCCCATATCGCCAGGGCCTCCTGGAGCTCCTCCGGGACCACTCTGGGGGCGGGGAGGGGTGGATGTTGAAGAAGTCTGGTCCTGCTTGGACTCATCCAGCTCACTGACACACCATTCCAGAGTGTTGACAAACTTTTCCAGGGTTGACTCAAATAAACCGTAATCGCAGGAAGCCTGCAGGGAGCGAATCAGCAGTACTTCAGTTTTGTCATGGTTCAAAGCCAGAAAGGCACCCTGCATGCTATGGTGCTGGAGGTTCAGTGAACACATTTTTTCCAGCAGTGTGGTTTTCTCCGGACTGTCATGGGTAATCATGGGTCTGACAGAAGCAACAAATACCAGCGCCTCATCATCTTCCAGATACTCCATGTTCACGATCAGGGTATCGTCAAAACACAACCCGCAGGCATCGTGTTCGTTTAATTTGAGTTCTCCCAGGCCGATGCTCTGGGCAAAGTGTTGTAGATGCTGTTCTACATTCTGCTTGAAAGACATCAGGCCCTTCCCTCCAGTGATTTATTTTTCATAATTGAACAATTTATTTTTGATAGGCTATTTATAGCTTAGACACTATATATAGCTCAGACATTCGCCATGGGAAAAAATTCCATAGATTTAATCGGCGGATTATCACATTTCATAAAAAGCTGAAATAAATTCGCAAATCAGGGGATGAAAAGCCTGCCGTTTTACTTCATGATGCCAAATCACTCAAGATTGTCAGGTTTGGTAGATAGTTTGTGATTGATGACACCATTTGGATGAAAGAAGCCCTGCTGGAAGCTGGTAAAGGCCGTACCCTGGGCGAAGTTCCCGTCGGTGCTGTCGTAGTTAAGGAGGGTCAGATTATCGCCCGGGCGTGTAATCAACCTATTTCATCCTGTAATCCCATTGCTCATGCTGAAATTCTGGTACTTCAGTCAGCGGCTGCAGCCATTGGCAACTACCGTCTGATGGATTGTGACCTCTATGTTACGCTGGAGCCCTGTACCATGTGTGCGGGTGCTATTGTCCACAGTCGGATTCGTCGCCTGATCTACGGCGCAACAGAACCCAAGGCCGGAGCCATTGTCAGTGCCGCAAGGGTTCTTGAGCAGCCTCAGATGAACCACCGGGTAGAGGTTACCGGAGGTGTCCTTCAGGATGAATGCAGTTCGATGATCAGCGAGTTTTTTCGTTTTCGCCGTCAGCAGATTCGTGAACAGCGAGGAAAGCTGCCTTTTGTTGATAAATAGCCGGTGACTGCTGGTTTCCGAAGGCCGGTTTCGATTATTATAGGCTGCTTTTGATCATCCCCCTGTGTTGAGAGGCTATAGCATAAGGACTGGCTTGTAATCCAATCAGGAAGTAGTCACTCATGCGGGCTTCCTGATGTTTATTATTAGCTCATCCGGGCTGTAGCTCCTCACTAGCTGTTAATTGGCCCGAGGACAGACCAGAACATGCTGATACTGCGTGGCACCCCTGCACTTTCCCAGTTCCGCCGTCAAAAGCTGCTTGCTCAGCTGCAGAGCCAAGTGCCAGAGATCTCCTGTGTTGTTGCTGAATTCCAGCATTATGTGAAAATCCAGTCGTCCTGTGCGGAAGGTCTGAGTGAGAGGCAGTCTGATATTCTGGCCAGACTGTTGACTTACGGCCCAAAGATTCAACAGATAGAGCCTGACAGTTTTTCTTCCAGGGCAGAATTTCTGGTGGTTCCCCGTCCGGGTACGATTTCCCCCTGGTCCAGTAAAGCATCCGATATTGCTCACAATTGTGGCCTCGGTATGATCCAGCGAATCGAGCGAGGTGTTCGGTTTGTGGTGTTTGCGGATGCCCGTTTATCGGGGGATCAGGAAACCCGGATTGCAGATTTGCTCCATGACCGGATGACCCAGGCCGTCTTCCGTGATGAGGGTGAAATTACCAAGCTGTTTGCTGTGTCCGAGCCAGCTCCAATGACCACTGTGTCCGTTCTGGAAGGCGGCAAAGAGGCACTGGCTGCGGCTAACCTTTCCCTGGGCCTGGCACTGGCTGAGGATGAAATCGACTATCTGGTAGAGAGCTATCAAAAACTCCAGCGGGATCCTACGGACGTTGAGTTGATGATGTTTGCCCAGGCGAACTCGGAACACTGTCGGCATAAAATTTTTAATGCGTCCTGGAGTATTGATGGGGAAGCGCAGGATCTTTCCCTGTTCAAGATGATCCGAAACACTCACGCCTTGCACAGTGAAGGGGTGCTGTCAGCTTATAAAGATAACGCCTCGGTCATTGAAGGTTTCCAGGCAAAGCGTTTTTACCCGGAACCTGATAGCCGTGAATATGGTTTTAATGAGGAAGATATTCATATCCTCATGAAGGTAGAAACCCACAACCACCCGACGGCCATCGCGCCATGGGCGGGTGCCGCCACCGGTTCCGGTGGTGAAATTCGCGATGAAGGTGCCACCGGCAAGGGATCCAAGCCCAAGGCCGGGCTGACCGGGTTTACCGTATCTAACCTGAAAATTCCCGGCTACGAACAGCCCTGGGAACAGGATTATGGCAAGCCAGACCGCATTGTCTCGCCGCTGGAAATCATGATCGATGGCCCATTGGGCGGTGCCGGTTTTAATAATGAGTTTGGTCGTCCAAACCTGTGTGGCTATTTCCGTACCTATGAGGCCAGTGTCAAAGGCGTTGCAGGCTATGAGGTTCGTGGCTATCACAAGCCCATTATGCTGGCCGGTGGTCTTGGCAATATCAAAGCTGAGCACGTTGAAAAAGGGGAGATCCCGGTGGGTGCCAGGCTGATTGTCCTGGGCGGTCCCGCCATGCAGATTGGCCTGGGCGGCGGCGCGGCCTCGTCCATGACCTCCGGTGAAGGCCAGGAAGATCTGGATTTTGCCAGTGTGCAGCGAGACAACCCGGAAATGGAACGCCGTTGCCAGGAGGTAATCGACCGTTGCTGGCAGCAGGGGGACAGGAACCCCATTGCGTTCATTCACGATGTGGGGGCCGGTGGTCTATCCAACGCACTGCCTGAACTGGTCAGTGATGGTGGCCGTGGCGGTCACTTTCAGTTGCGTGCCATTCATAATGATGAACCGGGCATGTCGCCGCTGGCGCTCTGGTGTAATGAGTCCCAGGAACGCTATGTGATGGCGGTGGCGGCAGAAGACCTTCCCCGCTTCGAAGAAATCTGTCAGCAGGAACGCTGCCCTTATGCCGTGGTGGGTGAAGCGACAGAAGAGCAGCGGCTGCTGCTGGATGACAGCCACTTCCATAATCACCCGGTGGATATGCCGCTGGATGTGCTACTGGGTAAACCACCCAGGATGCACCGTGAGATTCAACGTCAGTCCTTCGAGCGTGATCCCCTGGACCTGAGCGACATCAAGCTGCTGGAAGCGATGGAGCGGGTATTAAAACTGCCATCGGTGGCCAGCAAGAACTTCCTGATCACCATTGGCGACCGAACCATTACCGGCCTGGTTAATCGTGACCAGATGGTGGGCCCCTGGCAGGTACCTGTGGCTGACTGCGCGGTGACCGCAACGGCTTTTCAGGGCTATACCGGCGAAGCCATGTCCATGGGGGAACGCACACCGCTTGCCCTGATCAATGCCCCTGCTTCCGGTCGCATGGCGATTGGTGAGGCGATCACTAATATTGCTGCGGCCCGTATTGGTAAAATCGGCGATATCAAACTGTCGGCCAACTGGATGGCAGCAGCAGGTCATCCCGGTGAAGATGAAAACCTGTTTGATACGGTTAAAGCCGTGGGTATGGAGCTTTGCCCGGCACTGGGTATTGCTATTCCGGTGGGTAAAGACTCCATGTCCATGAACACCCAATGGCAGGAAAATGGTGAAGATAAGCGTGTTACTTCACCATTGTCGCTAATTATCTCGGCATTCGCCCCGGTCCGGGATATTCGCAAGACGGTGACGCCTCAACTAAGGACTGATCAGGGTAATACTGATCTGCTGTTGATTGACCTTGGCCGTGACCATAACCGACTGGGTGGTTCTGCACTGGCCCAGGTCTATGGTCAGGTAGGCGACTCGGCACCGGACGTTAACTCTCCGGAAGACCTGAAAGGATTCTTTAATGCCATTCAGGAACTGATGGATAAGGATCTGCTGCTGGCCTACCACGACCGCTCCGACGGTGGCCTGTTTGCCACCCTGATTGAGATGGCGTTTGCTGGCCATACCGGTATTGCTGTTGATCTGGATAAGTTGGCTGGCAACAAGTCCATGGTTCTGCCAGCTCTGTTTAATGAAGAGCTGGGTGCCGTTATCCAGGTGCGTCACAGTGAGAAAGGTCTTGTTAAGGATATCCTGGCTCAGCATGGTCTTGCTGCCTGTTCTCACACCATTGGTACCCTGGCTGCTGGCCAGCGGGTATCGTTCCGGTTCAATGGTTCCGAGCTGGTCAGTGAAAGCCGGATCAAGTTCCAGCGCTGGTGGGCAGAAACCAGCTATCGCATTCAGGCGCTGCGGGACAACGCAGAGTGTGCACGACAGGAGTTTGATAACCTGCTGGACGATCATGATGATGGGCTTCATGCCTCTCTGCCTTACGATATCTCCCTGGATGTGGCGGCACCTTATATCAACACCGGTGTTCGTCCAGCCATGGCCATTTTGCGGGAGCAGGGCGTCAATGGTCAGATAGAAATGGCCGCAGCCTTTGACCGTGCCGGTTTCAAAACGGTTGATGTGCACATGAGTGATATCCTGTCCGGTCGACGCACTCTGGATGAATTTAAAGGTCTGGTGGCCTGTGGTGGCTTCTCTTATGGGGATGTTCTGGGGGCTGGAGAAGGCTGGGCCAAGTCGATTCTCTTTAATGAACTGGCCCGTGATCAGTTTGCCCGTTTCTTCGATCGTCGTGACAGTTTTGCCCTGGGTGTATGCAACGGCTGTCAGATGCTTTCCAATCTGCATGACCTGATTCCCGGTGCAGACTACTGGCCTCACTTTGTCCGCAACCAGTCTGAGCAGTTTGAGGCCCGGGTGGCGATGGTTGAGGTTCAGAAGAGCCATTCAATCTTCTTCCGGGGGATGGAGGGTGCCCGTATGCCAATTGCTGTCGCTCATGGGGAAGGGCATGCCGAGTTTGCTGATCCGTCTCACCTGGAGCGGCTGGCGAACAGTGGTCAGGTGTCTTTGCAGTTTGTGGATAACCAGGGCAGGCCCACCACACGTTATCCGTACAACCCCAACGGCTCGGTGCAGGGAATTACTGGCCTGACTTCCGCCGATGGTCGGGTAACCATTATGATGCCCCATCCTGAGCGGGTATTCCGTACGGTTCAAAACAGCTGGCATCCGGAACACTGGGGTGAAGATGCTCCGTTGATGAGAATGTTCCGGAACGCGAGAGTCTGGGTTGGTTAACAGGAAAGCTCTTTCCTGTTAACCCCAAAAGGAGTTAAAGACATGAATTTGAGACGCTATTGGGCCATATTGCCCATCACTTTTGTCGCTCTGTTGTCAGGGTGTATGACGGACAGCACAGGGACAACTTATTCAAGCAGTGAGACCCGGCGAATTCAGCAGGTCAGTTTTGGCACTATTTCCGAGCTGCAATATGTAAAACTGGAAGGCACAGAAGGTGCTGTGGGTACTGTGGCCGGTGCGGCCATTGGTGGTATTGCAGGATCCGGTGTTGGTGGTGGCAGAGGCAGTGATATTGCCGCTATCCTGGGCGGAGTTGCCGGTGGTGTGCTGGGGAGCAGGGCTGAAAAGCAGCTGACCACACAGCAGGGCATTGAAATGACCATTCGGCTTGATGGCGGTAAATATATTTCAGTGGTTCAGGCCGTCAACCCAAAAGCGCCTTTGCAGGTGGGTGATGCGGTAAAGGTTTTAACGCAGGGTAACACGACTCGGGTTGTTCGAACGCGATAGTTTGGTGGAGCGGGGGCTCGTCTCCGCTCTTGAATAAGTTTTGGAAGCTTTCCGGCTATGGGTGAGGATGGGCATGAGTAACAAGACAATTGCAATAGTGCTGGCGGCTCTTCTGGCTCTGGGGGGAACGGGCTGGTTTTTGCTGGCTAAAAAGGATGAGCCTGAACCATTGCCCGTAACGGAAGTCATTCCGATACAGCAGGAGGTCATAGACACGCCGGTGGAAGAGC
Source organism: Thalassotalea sp. G20_0 (assembly GCF_017744175.1). Classification (NCBI taxonomy): domain Bacteria; kingdom Pseudomonadati; phylum Pseudomonadota; class Gammaproteobacteria; order Alteromonadales; family Colwelliaceae; genus Thalassotalea; species Thalassotalea sp. G20_0. Next base: position 64,734 of record NZ_JAGHQV010000003.1, read on the forward strand.
CTGCTTACTCTCCGGGCATGGAATTTGACGAGTCTTCCGAAGAAACCCGAATCATTCTGGAAACGCCGGATAACGGAGAGTTGAGCAACCTGCTTTTGGAAAAAGTACTTCGTGACGACAAGGTAGTGGACAAGCCTGCAACCGGGAAATGAAAGTGTGAGACATATCTCACGTTTTTTCGCGTAATCACTGCTATTGCCATCACGAGTGTATTGATAACGTAAACCTTGCATGGATGCACTTGTCACACGGATGTGACCCCGCCAGCTCTGCTGGTGGGTTTTATTTCTCTTCTTAACTTTCCTTTTCTCCGAACTATTCCTCCCTTTGAAGCACAGTTATCAGGACTGGTTGCAAAGCCATTATCATTTTTTTACTGTGTGACAAGAAAAGTAAACCTTCATAAATGTTTCATAGTGGTGTGTTAGCTGCACTGGGTTCCGCTTGGTTAGCAGCCAGACAGAGGTAAGTAGATGCCTTTATTAATAGAGCCGGAGATGCTGGCTACCCTGTTGAACGATCAGCACCTGGTGGTTCTGGATGCTCGATTCAGTCTCGCCGATCCGAAACAGGGGCTGGCTATGTATCACCAGGGACATATTCCGGGAGGGCTCCATGCTGATCTTGAAGCAGATCTCTCCGGTTTGATTATTCCCGGTAAAACCGGCAGGCATCCACTGCCCGAGTCGGCAGACTGGCAGGCAACACTCCGTCGTTGGGGAATTGATAAGCACTCTCAGGTCGTTGTCTATGATGATGGTGGTCATGCCATGGCCGCAAGGGCCTGGTGGCTGTTACGCTGGGCGGGAATCTCTCAGGCTATGATTCTGCATGGTGGGATGAAAGCCTGGCAGGCGGGCCGTTATCCTGTGACCAACGATGTGTCTGGGGTGGCAGAAAGTCAGGCTGATTTTACCATGGGACATATGCCAACGGTTTCAGCGCAGGATCTGATGGCGCAGATAGAAACTGAAGGAAATAGCCTCGGGTATAAACTGATTGATGCCAGGGCTTATGAACGATTCTGTGGAGAAGAAGAAACTCTGGACTCGCAGGCTGGGCACATTCCCGGGGCGGTATGCCATCCATTTGCCAAAAATCTGGATGAAGATGGCCGCTTTCTTTCAGCGGATCACTTGCGGGAACTATTTACTGCACTGGTTAGCGACGACTCCCGGCCTGTCTTCTACTGTGGTTCCGGTGTTACCGCCTGTCACAATATTTTTGCCATGGAGCTTGCGGGCTTGCCAGGTGCCACACTGTACCCCGGCTCATGGAGCGAATGGATAACAGACCCCCGGCATCCTGTCGCCAGAGGTCAATAGCTTAGTGTCATTCAGAGCAACCCACGGGATTTTATCGGGCTCAGCTCACGGATGTGTTTCTGCTGAGCCAGCCTGCCAACAATCTGATGCTGACTGGTAAAACCGGAAACGCACATCTTGATTTCATACTGATCTTTTTTGCTGTTCAGCTCAGCAACAAAACTTTTCAGGTGTAACCCATTCTCGCTGCTGCACTGGAGAATTTGTTCAAGGCTGCCGGGATCACTGGTGGTGATCAGTCGAAGGTTCAACTCGTTCACGCTGTCATTTCCTGTCAGTGGCAAATGGTCATAAAAAAGCCCCCGGACCGGTTAGGGTGCGGGGGCTCGTTTCTGCTTTTCAGCTATCCACGATAACCCCCCCGGAGCATCATAATGGTGCCGGGTTTCATGTTAATCATGGCAAGCAGTGAAGAATTCATAGTGATAAGTATGTATACGTATTATTGTTCGGTCAGAACTTATAACAAATCAGATAGGGTCTGTAAAGTCTTAAATTCGGCTAATCAGCGATAATTCTTGATATATCTTCCATAATTATTCATGAGAAAACCTCTCAGCCTTGATGATGTATTCAGGTAGAATAACTGTTTTTAGCGAGTGTGAAAGAGCTGGTGACTTAATGAATTCATGGACTGTTGATAGCTGGAGACATATGCCGTTGCTCCAGCTGCCGGAATATCCCGACCAGGAAAAATTGAGCCGGGTTGAACAGGAACTTGCTGCCATGCCACCGCTGGTTTTTGCTGGTGAAGTGAATGAATTGAGAAACCGGCTGGCAGAAGCGACCGAAGGTAAAGCATTTCTGCTGCAGGGGGGGGACTGTGCAGAAAGCTTCCTGGAATTCTCGGCCAATAACATCCGCGACACGTTTAAAGTCATGATGCAGATGGCGGTAGTGCTCACCTTTGGGGCTGCCTGCCCGGTGATCAAAGTAGGGCGTTTGGCCGGCCAATTTGCCAAGCCAAGAACTTCTGGCACTGAAACCATCAATGGTGTTGAATTGCCGATCTATCGCGGTGATATCATTAACGGCACCGAGTTTACCCCGGCGGCTCGTAATCCGGACCCCCAGAGAATGCTGCAGGCCTATCACCAGGCGGCTGCCACCCTGAACCTGCTGCGAGCTTTTGCCCAGGGTGGCCTGGCCTCTCTGGAACAGGTGCATGCCTGGAATCTGGACTTTGTTGCAAACAGCCCACAGACCGATCAATACCGCAACATGGCTGACCGAATTGATGAATCGCTGGATTTTATGAGAGCCTGCGGCATTTCAGCAGAGCATTCATCCACCATCCGTGAAACCGCATTTTATACCTCCCATGAGGCGTTGTTGCTGCCTTACGAGCAGGCGCTGACCCGCCGTGATAGCCTGTCCGGTAACTGGTATGACTGCTCAGCCCATATGCTCTGGGTGGGTGACCGAACCCGTCAGGTCGATGGTGGTCATGTTGAGTTTGTCCGTGGTATTCAAAACCCGATTGGCTTGAAAGCAGGCCCAACCCTGCCACCGGATGACCTGATTCGACTGATTGACCGGATCAACCCGGAGAATATTCCCGGCAAATTGAACATCATTGTCCGCATGGGGGCTGACAACCTGGAGAAAGGCCTGCCGCCATTGCTGAAAGCTGTTCAGCGTGAAGGGCGCAATGTGCTCTGGAGCTGTGATCCAATGCACGGGAATACCTACAAGGCCAGCAATGGTTATAAAACCCGTGAAGTGTCGAAAATTCTCTCAGAAGTTGAGCAGTTCTTCGCGGCCCATCGCGCCGAGGGAACCTATGCCGGTGGCGTTCACTTTGAAATGACCGGCCAGAATGTGACGGAGTGCGTGGGCGGTGCTAATGCCGTGACGGAAGATCATCTGGGCAATCGTTATCATACCCACTGTGATCCTCGCCTGAATGCCGATCAGGCGCTGGAACTGGCATTCCTCATAGCTGATACCTTGAAAAAGTGCCGTAAATTGAGAGATAGTGCATAGCTGAGGCTCAATCATGAAAGACCGCTTGACATCATCCAGGGTGATATTACGACATTAACTGTGGATGCCAGTGTTAATGCGGCCAACATAGATTCTGATTAACCAGCCCAAGGCAGATTGGTATCAACAGCTTTTAGCCAGCAAGTTTAAAAAATAGACATGGTTTACTGATAGCTGTTGACTTATCGTTCAAAAACAATATGATAGGGTTCATCTAACGGGGTATAGCGCAGTCTGGTAGCGCGCCTGCTTTGGGAGCAGGATGTCGGGAGTTCGAATCTCTCTACCCCGACCATTTTCCTTTCTTTGCTTCTCTTCTTAAAAGCTTTACTCAATTCTTCTCTGCTGCCATTGACAGTTTCTTCTGCATGTCTAGAATAGCTCTGGCTTCGGCGTGTAGCGCAGCCTGGTAGCGCATTTCGTTCGGGACGAAAGGGTCGGAGGTTCGAATCCTCTCACGCCGACCAGAAGCCTTTCCGCCGCCGTAACTATTCAATCGTTTTGGCGCGGGCCTCTTTAATCTGATTCACTCAAGTTACGCACCATGCTGAAAATCAGTCATTATCGGTGGCATGAAAAATGATTTCATAGAACTTTATTCTGACTACCTGTTGTCGTCTTCTGGCAAGACCACTGCAACGGGCGTGTTAGAACTTTTGAATAATGTCTACAGTCATGATCAGTTCACCCGATTGCTTTCAATCAATGAGTTTACCAGCCGTGACTTGTGGCTTTACGTCAAACCCGTCGTGCGACAGGATGAGTGCAGGCACTGACCATATGTACAGCACATTTGCCCTTACCTTTTGAACCTCGGATGGTTTTACCATCAATTGGAGCAATGTCAGTCTGATTCTCTATCTGGTTTCCAGTGATCTTGACTGTGATGCCGAGACTCTCAAGGCAATCTACAAGAAACGTTGGAAAGTCGAGGTCTTCCATAAAACGCTGAAATCGAATGCTTCAATGGCCAAGTCACCGGCGCATACGGTGAGAACGCAGAGTAATCATATTTCTTTCAATCTACTCCGCCTTCAGGCTGGAAGTACTGTCATTGAAAATAAAGCTGAATCACTTTCAGCTCAGAGCCAAAATCTATATGGCCGGTCTGAAAGCTTCATTTAGGCAACTGAGAGAATTGTCAGCTGCGTAAATTGAGCTCTTTAATGGTCTCCAGTTGTGTCAGGAAAGTTGCCTCGTGACCTCTGGTTAAATCATCCACCCTCTCACAATCAATAACCTGGTCCTGCAGACGGTTTGCTGGCCTGACACGGGTTACTAACCACTCTGCATCGCGGCAGATAATTCTCATTCCCGGGGTATAGATGGTCACTTGGATGGTTCCTGGCTATGGAGGTTAAAGTAAGCCTTGTTCAGGAGCGTCCCCAGCTATATGAGCCACATTATGGCCAGTATTGAGGAGGGAAAAAGACACTGTCCTGAAGAGATATTGCCTGTGTAGTTGATTACGGTGTCATTGCTCCGGGTTGGAGGTTATAAGCAGTAATCCTTGTACTCTGGTGATTTTGCCAGTTTTTGCTCAAGTGCTACAGCAGTGCTTTTTAGAGTGTCATTAAACGGAACTTTTAGTCGAAATATACTGTCCAAGAATTTTTTGTGTACTGGAGAACCAGATCTTATGGCAGGTGCTGAACAGGATCCTATTAGTGTTATTAACCAAATCAGAGACAATCTCAGGGATCGATATGAAAATGGTTTTCCTGTTCTGAAAGAAATAGTACAAAACTCAGATGATGCCACTGCGGATAAACTGGTTATGGGATGGTGTCAGGGGATTGAAAATCCTGATAATCCGCTGCTTCGGGATCCGGCCATATTTTTTATTAATAATGCACCACTCAAAGAGGAGCATGAGAAAGGCATACGCTCTATTGCTGCTGGTTCAAAAGCTGACTCTAAAGCCTCGGTTGGTAAATTTGGTCTTGGTATGAAGAGCCTTTTTCACCTGTGTGAGGCATTTTTTTACCAGTCTGATCAATGGCAGGAGTTTGGCTGGGCTGCAGAAGTGTTTAATCCATGGGGTGAGGGATATCGCCCTGACTGGCATGAGTACTCAAAATCAGACCAGGCAAAGATTTTTCAGAAACTGAGTCGTGTTATTCAGCGTTTTGCGGTAACGAAGGGCTCGCCATGGTTTATTGTATAGGTGCCCTTGAGAACTCACCAGCAAATTCCAGCTGGTGAAGGCTCGATAGCTGGAATCTTTGAAGATAATGGAGATGTACCGGGATTTCTCCTGGATAAAAGCCTGCCGAGGAAAATAGCAGAAATATTTCCTTTGCTGAAGCAATTAAAGCAAGTCGAGCTGTTGATTGAAAATAAGGCTGATTCCTTTGAAAGCATTTTTACGATTCAGATCGGCAATAAGTCTGAACGTAGCCGGTTTATTGGTGATGCTATTTTATCAGATGGATCCGTGAGAGCTGGTTGGGCTGGCGAGGTCTGTATAAATCATTCAGGTGCTGATAGTCGTATTCAATATGCAGGTGTTGAGAAAATTCTTCAGTCAGACAAACTCTCTGAAATAAAAAGAACAGATAACGGATGGCCCTGTAGTTTTCAGAAAGATATCAAAACAGGCAAGGTAAAACATGCCCCGGATAAAGCTGAGCCTCATGTAGCGATAGTGATTATCAGGACGCCAGCAAAAGGCCAAGCCCATATTACGGCAAACTGGGCTGTGTTTTTGCCTCTTTCTGAAACAGCGGAATTTAAAAGAGAAAATATCTCAGGCGATTTTAATTATCATATTTATCTTCATGGTTACTTTTTTGTCGATGCAGGCCGCAATGGCATTCATGGTCATGATGCTATCGGTAAAGATGCAGATTCTCCATGGCGGGAAGGCGATGAGAAAGCACTTCTAAAGGCATGGAACCAGACTCTGGCCAATGAGGGAACGCTTGATAGTGTTTTACCTGCCCTTGATCATTTTATTCGAGAAATTCGCGTTAAGTTATCGGATATTGAGTTTGTCGGGAGTGGCCTTAAAAAGCTTTTGGATGACAAGTTTCTGGGTAGAGTAACGAAAAATCATCAGTGGTTATATCAGGTTAGCAAGAGCAGTAGAGGTTGGATCTTAACCGATAGCAATAAGCGAGTAAGGCTTTTGCCAAGGCCTGATTCTGATGACTATGCACGGGTATATGAAACTTTTCCGGCTTTAGAAAAGCTGGAACATACGATTTATGCTGAGCAGGAAAAATGCCACATACTTCCCCGAGGCGCTGGTGATTGGACAGTAAATGAGCTTAAACAGGTTTTAGAAATTAATGTAGAAATGGTTTTTCAATCGAATCAGCTGATTACCTATTTAAACCTTTTTATCACTAGATCTGGAGAATGGTTAAAGTCTAGTTTACAAGATCAGTTTAAAAACATAACAAAGGCTGCATTACAGTGTGTAGGTTTGGGTAAACTGTCAGGCCAAAAAAAATCAATTCAGAACTTTATTACAAATATTTATAAAGGCTCGAGGCTTGCCCTTCCTGTTGAAAAAAGCGATGGGGATATCTGGTCTGAGCTGATTAAGCTTGATCTTGGTGTTTTGCTGCTTCCTGCTTTTCTTGATCCCGAGCATGATCGATCAGACGCTCCGTTGTCGATAGGTGATGCGATAATCATTTTAGAGCTTTTTGACAGCCACTTGCGTAGGAACTTAAGTGCAAGAGATGGCCGAAGTTTTGGTTTAGTAGAAAAGCTGATCAGGGATATATTGAACAAGCTTTCAAAAACCGACCGAAATACTGTTTTTAAACAGTGCAGCAATCTGAAGCTGTTCAAAGTAGATGATTTATCAAGTGAAAAGACTTCTCTCTTTTCACTGGAAGAGCTTGACTCTTATCTTGAAGATAAGCGACTTTTCCAACGATCTGGTGTAGCAGACTTTGGTCTGGGAAAGGAACTGGTTAAAGCAACAAGGGGGGTTGAAATCTATTTTGTGGGTCGTGAAACCGTTTCTCTGGTATTGAGCCATAGGCATGTTCCTGAATGTAATGATGATGCTGTTCTGGCTACGCTGACAACTCATGTCTCTCTCTCAGCCATTGAAAAACGTATTGAGCTTCTGCATAGATTGGTTGGCAATCCTTTAAAATCTGATGTTTCCCGCCTGGGGCTTCGTTATCTCCTTCATGGCAGCAGCGATGACAATGATTTGACCCAAAAGCTATGGAAAAGCAAGAGCCAAACCAGAGAAATATGGGCTAAGATCTGGCGGTTTGGTAGCAAGGAGGATATTCATCAGTGGAGTGTTATACCTGATGTCCTGGGTCAGGTGTTAAGCGATCATGTTAAAAATGCTCTTAATGTTAAAGATGTTTCACCGGAAAATGTCATCAAAGAACTTGGTGAAGAGATACTGAATACTGATTGGGATGCGATCAATGTTTCTGATGCTGATAAAGATGAAATTCTGGAGATAATTGAAGATCACAATACCTGGCGTCAGTTACCGTTCCACTTAACGATAGACAGGCAACGGGTTTCCATAACAGGCCAGTGTATTCTACAGAGTTCCAGGCCTTTACCGGAAAGTTTTGATGTGACCTTGATCAAGGAGTCACCAATTCCTGTTATTGCATCAAAACAGCAGAAATGGATTGGTAAACCTGATCCATCACACTTGATCAGGTTGGCTCTTACACAGACGAATCCTGCTGAGCACGCTGAATTTATTTTTACTCAGCTAAATGAGTTAGATCGAGCAGGTAATCGTCTGGACGGTGATATCCTTGAAAATCTGAAGTCAGTTGCCTGGCTAACAACCCGTGATAGACAAATAGTTTCACCAAACCAGATCATACAGATAGTTCCTGAGGATTACAGTGCCGCCTATACGCTGGCTCAGAATCCGAGAACGCAATGTGTACCATTTGATCAGATTGTTATTGTTGAGGATAATCCTGTAAAAGCATCTCTCTTAAGAAATATTACCAAGAAAATAGAAGACGCAACCAGGCTGCTTCTGGTTGAGGCGGAAAAAATTTCTGAGTATGCACTTGGCAATATAAAGTCTGTTAGCAGGGAAGATGTTGAGCAGATTGCTCAGAGTGAGAGAGTGTTGAGACGACTGCCAGGCTGGGAGTTGGTGTATGAACTTTATACCAATAATGAGGGGGGGATTGATTTATCTGAAGCGAAGATATTGTGTAAATCTTTATCTCAGGACTCACTGGTAGCTACCATCAATGATTTGTCTGATGTTGGGAGTGCGGAGAGAGTCGCTGATATTCGGGTTACTTTTCTCCGTGCGGTCTGTCGGGACAGTGATGCTGCGATAGCACTTGAAAACATCAAACTCAGAACAGAGGCCGGAGGTTTCAGGCTTCCAGAAGAGCTGGCTGTTGGTTACAGCGGGATCAGTCGTGACTTTTTGGTTCATCAAGATGAGTGGAAGGTTGTCCAGGATAGGCTCAATGCCAAGTATGGTTCACCTTACGATAGTTTTGATTACGATGAGGTAACTAAAAGAAAACCGTCTTCTGCTATTTTGAAGGAATACTTTGATGAGTGGGATGGCCATGTCCCACATGATGGCATAGCAGGTTTTCTTGCTCTGTTTTCTGGAGATGATGAGGTTAGCCGGTACGCCAATGGAATGCTCAGTAGTCGTACATTAACAGGTGTGATAGAACTGATTTCAGACCAATGGACTCAAACTGGAGAGCGTGCCAGCCTTCAAGAAAGAATTGCAGAAACAAGGCTGATTCCAGAGATACACACCAAAGATAAAAGCCAGGTGAAATCACTTCTGGCAGAAGAAATAACACTACCTTTGGACGCTGAACTTCGGTCAATATTGATTATTCAAAAAATCCCAAGTGCAGCAGGCAGACAAAAGCGCTGGAAAATATTCTTGCGCAGATTAAATCCAAATGATCATGACAAAACCCGCTTGCTGCAAATTCTAAGTGAAAGTTCCGAGCTGATCCTTGATCGCGTTTATGGCAAGAGTATTGACCTGAGTAAAGTTTGGGAGGAGCTGGGTCAGACCAGTCAACTGGATATCAAAGTTGCACAGGGAATGATTATCGAAAATATTGTGCCTACCCTGGAGCGTTTGAAAGTACGGAATGGTGAAATTGGCAGACTGATTCAGGACTACAGGTATCTCCAGAGGGCTAAGGTAGAAGCAGAAACCAGCGGAAGAAATAACTGGGATAATAGCAAGATTAATAAAATCAAAAATGCTATTCGAGATGCTGTTACCACAGATGATGATTTAAAAAATCGGGTATTACAGAAGATGCGGTATGAGATCAAAAATAACTCTCAATACTTCGCTCACAGTGTACCTTTTGAGCTGTTCCAGAACGCTGATGACTCAGTGGGTGAAAAGCTTGATATGCAGGGAAAGAATAGTCTGACACCTGCACAAAATCGATTTATTGTCAGACATGAAGCCAAACATAAGGCATTGTCTTTTTATCATTGGGGCCGTGAAGTTAACGCTTGCCTGTCGAGCTATGAAGAAGGTCGGGGGCGATTTAATCGTGATCTGGAAAAAATGGTCAGTCTCAATATCTCTGATAAAGACGGCGATTCAACGGGCAAGTTTGGTTTGGGTTTTAAAAGTTGCCTGATAGTCTGTGACAGACCGGAAGTTTACAGTGGTGAGCTTCCGGTTACGATTGAGGCAGGTATTCTGCCGATCATTTCTGAAAATGTAAAAGTGCTTGAGGAGTGTGTTGTTGCTCATTCTGTCGAAGGCAAAAGGCCAACACTGACCCGGTTGGTTCTGAATAGTGAGTATAAGGAGTCGGGTGATTATCAGAGTATTGTTGAAAGATTTGAGAAAGCTGCCGGAGTGCTATGTGTCTTATCCAGGCATATAAAAACAATAGAAATTCCTGGTGAATCGCACCCTGTGCAGTGGGCACCAAAGCCATGTTCAAAAATCGAGGGACTTTCCTTTGGGCAAGCAAAACTTCCTCATGATGGCAAACTCAGGGGGCAAAAGGTTGCGCATTATCGCACTCCTTATGGCCAGTTTCTTTTTCAAATTGATTCTGAAGGCTTTAAGAGCCTGGCTAACCGCACAGAGCTACCAAAAATCTGGGTGCTTAACCCGCTTCTGGAAGATTTACCAGTGGGTTTTGTGATTGAGAGTAAAAAGTTTCAGGTGGATATCGGTCGCAGCCAGCTGGCAAAGGATAATGAATCGAATGCCAGATGCATGGGCCAACTTGCCGTTGATTTGGTTCAATTCTTAAAACAGGTTTACCAGTGGGCTGATCAGGATTGGGAAGGTTTCAGAAAGGAGTGGTCGTTTAAGGAGCAGTTAACACCAGAGCAATTCTGGGCCAGTCTATGGCATGTGCTCACGGATGGCTGGCCGCAGATATTATCTAATGAAGATAGCAAAGCTGTTTTGTTCAAGGAGCTGTTTACCGCTGAAGGAGGGTTGATTGACTTTTACAGCAGTTTTGCTGCGGTCCCAAACCGTTTGCGTGGAAAAGACATAAGACTTATATCGCTGAAGCATGCAGACGCATATACAGACAAGCTACTGAATCAGCTTTTTGTGGAACTCAGGCAACTGCCATCTCTTGCTGAACGGGAAAAGGCAGCAAGTTTGTTATCCTGTGAGTTGGGCCTGTTTTTGGCAAAGTTATATCCTGATGCGTATACCAGAATTTCTCTGGTCAACCTCATAGCAGAAAATGTATCTGATAATCAGGTCGGTCCGGAATCCGCTGATGCATTGGGGCAACTGTTTAATGCTGACTTGCATAAAAAGTACAAAGAAATTGATGCAGGCTACAAGGAGACCGACGAACTTGATGACTTATTAAGTCAATTCCGGTTCAAGAATCAAAGAGGGGGCTGGGATACCCCGGAGGCTTTGGCGTCTCCTGCATCGGATGTGGGGGAGGAAGAAGCATTAACTTTAGTATTTGCTCCGGCTTATGGCTTGTTGGCTGAGTCTTATACTGATAGCGGGACAGCGTTTTTTCATTGGTGTCGGAAATCATTCAGTCCGGACTTTTTTTCATGGGCCAAGTCGATTACCGGTTCCAGGCAAGCTAAGGAAGCCCTTCTGAAGTTTTTAATTTCAGGTAGCACAGGGCATGGGCTGGCAAAAAAAATCAAGGCACAGTGGGCCGATCCGGAGTTTAAATGGATCAATGATATTGATGCTGCTGTGCTCGATCAATGGGGTTGGGAAAATAATGATATTGATGATTATTGCCGTTTAATGATTGAAACGGAGCCGGAACGAGATAAACGAGTTAGTAAATGGAAAGAGCAAAGTTGCTCACAGTTTGACCCGGAAGACGCTCTAAACAGGGTTTATTACTGGTGGGAAGATAATAAAGATATAAGTCTTCCAGACTATGAGGAGAAACTTTATGCCAGGCCGTTACCCTGGGAGAAGATGAAAGAAGATATAGATTTGGAAAGCCTTGAGGCAAGAAAAGGCTGGATACAGTTATTCTACCTTGGGTCGTGTCAGACCATAGGTCGCGTCCAGGAGGGGCATCACCGAAAAGCCATTGAATGGATGAACAGTCAAGGCTGGTGGGGTATTCTGGCTTCTCCTGATGGTGTGTCTGCGCAGCAGTGGATTCAGATTATGGATGAGTACCTGGCAATGGCTGAAACTCAGGAGCAGTACCGAATCTGGATGCAGATTTTACCTCTATACCGGTTTGTAACCAATCTGAACGATTATGTGGATCTTGTCATGAAGGCGGATATGTTGACATGTTTGGATGATCTGCAAATTCCGGGGCAAAGTCAGGCTCTGCAAGGCTCAGGGATTTCGGTTCCGGAACTTAAGGCGACCCTGGGAATCGGGGTTAATTTTATTATCAGAGAATTGATTCGTCATCATGTTCTGGAACCAGAATCCAGTCAGCAGTATGCATATGTGCTTTCCGGGCAGGTACGCAAAGTATTTTTGACGATTGACGAGGATTGTATAAATGATGCGGCAGACCCCGCACAGTCTGAAGAGTTGTATGAGTATATTGTTGACACCCTGGGTGAGGATTATGCCACCTTCAGCAATAGCTTTGATATTCCATTCAGAATTTTAGCGGCAACCCCATCCCTGTGTAAGGAGATATTGTATGTTGGCTTTTGGAGCGAGGAGTGATTATTCATGACTGATTTTCAATCAGGCGTTTCCGTAAGCCATCCTGATTTTGGTTCTGGTGTAGTCGAGATTTGTAAGGGTGAGACAACGCTGGTCAGGTTTGAGCATGGCATCGAAGAATGCCTTACCAGTCAGCTATCCGTTAATCAGGGATTATCCGAAGCCATACTTGCCGGTAATTTTCATCCTGTGAAGCAGGTTGCCTGTCGTTCTCTGGCTTTGACCCTTCGTTCTGTAAATGACAGTTGGGGGGTGTTCTCTCGATCAAAAATTTCATTGCTGCCACATCAGCTTTGGGTTTGTCACAGGACATTAAGGCAGTGGCCTGCCTGTCATTTGATAGCGGATGATGTGGGGTTGGGAAAAACGATTGAAGCTGGTCTTATTCTCTGGCCGCTACTGGCCAAAAAACGTGTTCGACGATTATTGGTTCTTACACCAGCCCCTTTGGTAGAACAATGGCAGGAACGTTTGCGACAAATGTTTGATATAAGGCTGAGTATTTATTCCCCTCAGTCTGATACCGCAAGGTCTGATTACTGGAATAGTCATCACCAGGTTGTTGCTTCATTACCTACCTTAAGAAAGGATGTGAACGGTCGGCATCAACGCATGCTCGAAGCCGAGGACTGGGACCTGCTGATTATTGATGAAGCCCATCATCTTAACTTTATTGAAGATGAAGGGGCTACCCAGGGATACCGTTTTGTTGAGAAGCTTATCAGTCATGATAAATTTGATTCCAGGCTCTTTTTTTCGGGGACACCTCACCGGGGAAAGGATTATGGTTTTTTTGCCTTAATGAGGTTGCTCAGGGCGGATCTGTTTGATCCGGAGAATATGTCAGAAGCACAGATGCGGGAAAATCTAAGTCAGGTGCTTATTCGCAATAATAAGCAAAATGTCACGGATATGGCGGGTAAACGATTATTTAAACCTGTGAAAGTTATGGCAAGAACCTATGCCTATTCTCCAGAAGAACAAGCATTCTATGAAAAGCTATCCAACTTTATATTAAGTGGCCAGGCTTATGCGTCATCGCTGAACTCCAGAGATCAAAAAGCGGTAATGCTGGTGTTAATCACTATGCAGAAGCTGGCTTCCAGTTCAGTTGCGGCAGTTCGTCAGGCTATCAGGGGGAGAATATGCAGGCACCAACAAAATAAAGCCCGGCTTGGTGAGATTGAAAGTCGGCAGGAGAAAATTGTTTCTCAACTAGATGGTGGCAATAGTGAGGGAGCAGATATTGGGTTATCGGATGAGATTATTGCTCTGGAAGAAGAGTTTGCTGCCATTTCTGTAAAGGTGCAGCTGATGGATGATGAACTCCCCAGGATGGAGGAGCTTCTGGAAGCAGCTGAAAAAATACAAGATGAAACCCGTATGGGAAAAATCATTGATATATTGGAGGATGATTACAAAGGGCGCAGCGTTGTCTTTTTTACTGAATACAAAGCGACACAAGCTTTGTTAGTCAGTGAGCTGCTTAAAAAGTACGGAGATGGATGTGTCAGTTTTATCAATGGAGATAGTCGGATTGAAGGGGTGAGAAATCAGTCTGGTGATGTATGCGCCATGACAATGGATCGTTATACAGCAGCACAGCAGTTCAATACTCAAAAAGTACGCTTTATTGTTTCAACAGAGGCCGGAGGTGAAGGGATTGACTTGCAGGATCACTGTTATTCCATGATTCATGTTGATCTGCCCTGGAATCCAATGCGACTGCATCAACGGGTGGGCCGTCTGAACCGATATGGTCAGCAGGAGCAGGTTGAAGTCATTACTCTGAGAAACCCTGATACGGTAGAGTCAAGAATCTGGGATCTGCTAAATAGTAAGATTGAAAGAATTATGATGGCTCTGGGTAATGCAATGGAAGAGCCTGAAGACCTGATGCAACTGATACTTGGAATGAGTGATCAGCGTATTTTTAACGAGATATTTGGTCAAAGTCTTGGCAGGAACAATGAGAAACTGGCGGACTGGTTTGACGTCAAAACCCAGACAATTGGTGGCCAGTCTGTTATCGACAAGGTTAAAGATATGGTAGGTCGTGCAGAAAAGTTTGATTGCTCTGATCTGAAAGACGTTCCCAAATTAGATCTCCAGGAATTAAAGCCGTTTTTTGAGTCCATGCTGGTTTTGAATAATCGCCGACCAAAAAAAGGTGATCATGCAATTAGTTTTAAGGCCCCTAAAGAGTGGCAAACTGATCTGTCGATACAGCGAGTGTATGAGAATATTTCTTTTGACAGGACCGCTGTACGTAACAATAAAGATCTTGATGTTATCGGTTTTGGGCATCCCGTTTTCGGTAAGGCTGTAGATCAGGCATTAGATTTTAAGGAGTGCCTGTGTTTGTTGAAAGGAAAAGCCTGGAGTCTGGTGTTATTTACGATACGGGATCGAGTGACAGGGTCAGACAGAACGATAAATATTGTTACAGTTGGGGTACATAAAAAAGTATCTGGTGAACTGTCTCTATTAAAGGGAGAAGAAACAGTTAACGCTCTCAATAATGCTTTATCAGCACGTCAGATTGATAAAGATAAAGCACCTGATAGCGCAGTGCTTATAGAGTTTCTGGAATCTTCCAGGGAGTTTTTGATGGGAAAAATTGATCAACTTGGTCTTCCTTTTCAGTTGCCAGATGTTGAGCCTGTGTCCATGGTTTACTCGGTTGATTGCTGATGGATTAGATAGTGTGTATTTGAAATGTCAGATTATATTCTGATTTTGAACAACTGGTAACGAACACTTTTTCAGGGTCTCCAACACGGAAAAAACATGAGTGTTTTTTGAACAGATATTTAGCTTGAAAAGCTGCGTATTCTGGTTAACTTGAACACTTGGTCTAATAATCACACTGGGCAATGTGTAAGGAGTTCGGGGTGTTCAAATGAAAAAGAATAGGTGTTCAAGTTAACCAGAATACGCAACATCAACTTTTTGAGGTGCATTGGGGCTTTTATAGGTCAATGGGCAATCATTGACCCAGGGTTCAAATCGATGACCCGTTTTTAAAAATTGGATAAAAAAGGCCAATTGCCCCATTGGAGTGACCGAAGCTTTCGGTTCCCGCTCAACATGAATTTTTCCATCGAAAGAATCGACTTCAAGCGTGACCGACAAGGGGTCTTTTTTCATTTCTGACAGCTCACCCTTTGGGTGAGCGGGTTTTGGAGGCCGAACCATCTTGAAAAACTCCGCCTGGGAAATCAGGGAAGATCGCCTTTATCTGAATGGCCTGTCAGGGGGTGAAATTAAAAGTGTTCTTGCACTAATTAACCAGAATGCTCCCAGTACTGATCCCACTCTCCGTTAGAATGCAATGTTCTTAAACAAAGCATTGCCCCTGCGTTTGCAGGTTTCCACCAGGCTCCGGGAATTTTTAACCGCATTTGTACTATCGAACTGTTTGAGCTTTCTATTTCGCCAGAGCCAATGGGAAGGTTTGCTGCTTTCGCCGATGCATACTCGAATTGCCCCGGACGGTTCCGGATATATCGGTGGCACTCCTCTGATTTATTAGCTGTCTTGCCTTTCTTTCCATTTCTATACTGATCAAGTTCTGCCATGACGGCATCAATATTTCCTGATTTCATGCGATTTTGCTGGATATGTCGCCATTCTACACGCGACTCCTTTTTATGACCCGCACACTCTTCTGCTGCTTCTGCAAAGTAATCGGACAGATGGTAATAGTCGACAAGGAAACTCCCTTGATCACCAAACACTCTTTTTGTCTGACTGACAATCCACTTAGCACCATCACTAACGCAGTGAATGGACGACTGCTGGTTAAAACCTTGCGATATTGCACAGCTCAACCACTGGTCACCGGCTTCATCCAGTCCTCCCATAGTAGCCTGATGACGTTTATCTGTACTCCCAAGCTTATAGATCTGACAAAGCTTGGCTTCCTGCCATTCTGTTTTACGCGTTTTGCGTTTATCGCCTTCTGCATCTTCATCGAAGAGTACAACCGGGATCATACTTCCATCCATTTCTCCTGCAAACTGGCCAGCGTCACGGCCACGTTCCTGACAAGTTTGTACAGAAATAACGGAATCCTTTTGCATACAGCGTGCGTGTTCAAGCGTAATAGCGCGGATAGATGACTCAGGAATCTCTATACCGTAATGTTCGTGCATTTTTTTTGCAGCACACTGAAAAGACAAGTCTGCAGAAAAGTCAATAATCCTGCGCTGGATTGTGCGGGAGTACTCACGACAGTTAACCTGAGCGGCATTACTGAAAGGCCTGACTCGATGCTGGTTTACAGTCGGACAGCGTTCAATGACTTCTATCTTTCCGTAGGTGCTGAACCAATAGATGTTTTTTTGAGCCTTAGCTTCAGGATGCTTCAGGCAAGCCTCAGAAAACTTCTGGTCTTCTTTATAGGCGCTCCAGTCAGTGAGGAGTTCATTACCCATACTACGAAGGTTGTCAATGACAGCCTCTTCTGCATCATCAGCACGATCCAACACGCCGGATTCTGATTCAACAATATCCAGGAGAGCAGAAACTCTATGTTCAAGTTTAGGGTGGGCGGCTAGTCTATCAGCAAGGGAAATAGATAAGGACATATTGTTGATGCGGCTGTTGAGAAATGTCCACACAGTATCTGCCTTTCACCACCCCGATTCCAGTTGTTCGGTAGCGAAAGTAAAGATCCCGCTGCGTGCCAACAGGATAACCGTGCCGGTACACTGATATTCTTCGATGGGTTCCCTGTCGGCAAGGTGCAGCTGGTTACCGATATCATGACGCCCCATGGCGGCAAGCGGCACGAAAAAGGCGGCACCGATCAGGTAATGGAAGCAGATAGCCTGCCCGGCGACTGGCACAGTCCGGTGCCGGTACCGTTTCTGGTGTGCAGAGAAGCCAGCTTTCTGTTTGGCATTGCACCCCGGGAAGGCTGCACGGTTGCTGCCGAACAATTGCAACAGGCCATGGCGTGGCTGGAAGAGGCCCTGATGTTCTGGGGTGTCGGGGCTAAAACCGCTGCCGGTTACGGCCATATGGGTCGGGATGGGAGTGCCGAAAATCGACTGAAGACTGGTTTGCAGGAGCAGGCTTCTGTCAGGGCAGAGCAGGCACGGTTGGCAACCATGGCATCGGAAGAGGTGGCGATGGATGCCCTGCGGCAGCGGATGGACAAGGGGGAAGGGATAGGTGGCAGTCTCGGATGTTCATTGGGTGCTGACCTGATCAGGCTTTCAGTCAGGCAGTATCAGACTCCTGGGATGTTCGCTATTGTCAGCAACTGGTGGTTCTTGGCAAAGAGCGTTACAACTATCTGGGCGTTGACCTGAAAAAAAAATAAAAAAGCCAAAGACCGTATTCGGGAACTGGAAGCCCGTGGCGGATAATAAACAACAAAGGTCGTGCAGTTGCAGTTGTACGGCCTTTGTCGAAGATCGCACATCTGTGCATACCCGGTAAAAAAGGTAAAATAGCTCAAGAGTATCTTCTCTTATGGTTTTTGATGTGATTTGTATAACTGAGTTTTCCCGTAGCTCCCGATCTTCGGGAAATGCGTCAAGGGCCTTTGTAACATATTGATTGCAAATATTTATTTTGGTGGTAGGGTTTGAGAATTGCCCTGATTCGGAAGGGATTGATACTTTAGCTTATCGCCGTCAAAGTCAGCGTTAATTGCTTGGCTACTGCCCTGATTTGAAAGGGATTAAGACGATTCACCGTATGATTGAGAACAGCTATAAGATTCCCATTCCCTGCTGTTATACCTTACCCTCCATAAAACAACCTTCATTCTTCAATCTGTACAATAAAACCTTTGCTTCACTGTAATGTTTCCGTCTGCCAGGGATCCGTTGCCTTGCCGAAGTGTCTACATCGTATATACTGGTGTATCTATATAGTAGATACGGAGGGGGTTATGCGCACAGAATCCACCATCAAACGCTGGGGCAATGGCCTGGCCCTGCGGATTAGCGGACCGATGCGGGATATTCCCGGCTTTGAAGAAGGTATGGGGGTTGAGGTTGAGATCCATGCCGATGGGCTCTTTATCCGCCGCAAGGTTTCCACCGGTCCGCTTCCCTATTCAGAAGAGGAGCTGGTTGCCAGTCTGAAGGAGACACTGGTAGACGATGACGTCAGTGACTGGCTGGAAGATACCCGGCCAACCGAAGAGGACTTTTGATGGCTGCCAACAGGTCCGGGATTTATGTACCCGAAAGGGGCGATATTGTCCTGCTTGATTTTCATCCGGGTAAGGGCTGCGAGATTGGCAAGCGTCGGCCTGCCCTGGTGCTTTCTTCGCGCCTCTATAACGAGGCCATTGGTCAGGCCATCTGTATTCCCATCAGCTCTCAGGGGAAAAAACGGCCCGCCAATGTTGAGATCAGCGGTCTGGATATAGAGCCATCCTTCGCGATTCCGGGGCTGATCCGTACCCTGGACTGGCAGCATCGCCGGGCTGAACGGGTGGGCCATGTGGATGAAGCTGTTTATAAAGAAGCCATCTTGAAACTGCTTCCCCTGATTGGTGCTGAAACATTCCTTGACTAACTCCAGACAATTACTTAATTGAACGAATTGCCGCATTACCGAAGCTCCAGGCACCGTTTGGCCTGAGTTTGTCGCAGGATGTAGACTTCAGACCCATGTACCGTGCCAACCATTCTTCGACTCCGCTTGGATGAACGGAGATCGGGTGCCAAATATGGCAGTTATTTCCGGGCAGATCCTGAACAGGGCATAGCCTGCCCATCCTCTCCGATTAAAGTACCCGCACTCTCTCAATACACAAGGTCGTGATGCCGGATTACACGACTATTTATGTTTATTCTTTGCCTGAAGTGACCGGCTGTATCCCTCCGATACAAGGTTGTGATCAAACAAATTTTTTGCCTGAAGCGTAGGATACCAACCATAGACAGGGGCAAGCATTGGGGCTTGCCCGGATATCCACACCAGAAGCAGTTTCCTATGAACAGATCCGACCTTCAGGCACTGGCCAGAGACCTTCCCGAAGCAAGGGAAGAACTGAACCGCCTGGCCCAACTGATGGACCAGCAGCGTAATGCACGTATCGCCGTATTTATTCGGCAAGTACAACTACGGGCACCCTGCTGAATGCGCTGGTGGGCAGAGAGGTTTTCAAGGCCTCTGATCGCTGTGAAAGCCGCGCCAATCAGGAATTTTCCCGGGATGGGGTGGTCTGGATTGATACTCCGGGGCTGGATGAGGATGTGCGAGGCGAAGATGACCGTCTGGCCCGTCAAGGCGCTTTTGAACTGGCTGACTACCTGTTCCTGGTGCACAACATCAGGGCCGGTGAACTGGATCGCTACGAGCTGGATCTTTACCGGGGGATGATGGCCCGGAGCTGGGATCACAAATCCAGAATGTTCCTGGTGCTGACCAAGATCGACCAGCTGAACCAGGAGGATGGTTACCGGGTTTTTCAGCGAGTTCAGGCGCAGTTGCCTGGTATTACCGTGGTGCCGGTATCCGCCCTGCGTTATCAGCGGGGCATCTATGAGGGCAAAGAGAAGTTTGTCGAACTCAGTGGCATGTCCGATCTGCTGGCGCTGACTGAACAGTTGAAGCGGGGTCTGCAGAGCAGCCGCCAGCAAGAGATAGCGCATCTGCGTGGCGAGGTTAGGCGACAACTGCAACAACGGATTAACCGGCTGGAAGCCAATCTGGCGCAGCGTGAAGAACAGCGATACGAGCGTCGTTGTCGTTTTGTCAGTGCGGTTGATCAGACACTCAACACAGTTGCCGCTTACGGCTGACTCACATAGAAAAGAGGAGATAGTTATGCCAGCACCACTTGTATGGGGCTTGATCTTGACCGGTGGAGCATTGCTCGGAAAGGTCGTTTATGACGTCGTCCGGGATGAGGACGATGATGACGACTGGGAATACCGGGAGGCAGAAGCTCGCCGGGAGCGTGAACGTGCCGCAGAGCAGGCCAGAAAAGCAGAGCAAGAACGGCTTGCCCGGGAACGTCAGCAACGGCTGAGCCAGTTCGCAGAACAGCAACTGAATAGCCTGACAAACCAGTATAAGCTCGGCCACAGAATTGATAAACCGCTGGTAGAGCAGGCATTGAGCAATCGGTCCGGGTGCAAAGCAAAGCTGCTGTGGATGTACGACAAATGTCATGGGAATAACAGTGAGAGCGACCGGGGTCGGCAGGCTATTCACAAACTGCAACAGCTCTGCGTCCAATTGGAGGGTTGATCATGGAGCACTTCCAACCTTTGCTGGCCAGCCTGGAGAGTTTTCAGGCTCAGTTTGAGCGTCTTGAGGGGCAGGAGAGTGAGTTGCTGGTGCTCAGGAACCGGTTCTTGTCAGTACCCTGGCAGCAATTCCTGCCAGCAATGATACCGCCCTCAATGAAGAGAGTACCCTGTACCAGCAGAACCTGCGTCTGCGGCAGGCGTTGGAACAGAGCATCAGCGACTGGGCAGAACGCTGGGAGCAGACCTCCCCCATGCGAGCGCTCTCTGAAGCCTTTGCCGACCGGGTGATTTTCTTGGTGTTTGGCAAGGTCAATGCCGGCAAAAGCTCTTTCTGCAAAGCCATTGTTGCCGGTACTGACCCGCAGTGACGAGACCCAGGAAGATGTTGATGAACACGATGAACTGGTCCAGACCCTGATCAACAAAAGCCCTGAAAAACGGACCATGGATTCGTAATTCGTTGAGGTGACTTTCATCCATTAGCCAGGGAATCCACTGACTTAAATCTACTGGCGGTTGCCGGTCATTGGCAATGCAAGCTTCAAGATAACCTGTCAGCCACAGCTTCTGATTTATTTTCCAGAGCTTAAGGGTCGTCAGAACAGTAAAGAGCCACGCAGCCAGTTCTGTACTCCACTCACTTCCGCTACCGTAGTAGTTTTTTCTTCCAACCACCGGGCCGCGTAATGTCTGCTCAGCAATATTGTTGTCCATAGGGACATCCGGATTCTGAATAAACCGGACAAGCCCTTCCCAATGATTTGCCAGGCTCTCCAACACTTTCCTTGCCTTTGGAGCCAGCCTTGGGCGTGTCAGCTCCTTGTCCCGCTGAGAGGTTATAAGCTCAACTTCCTTTTTCAGCCTCAACTGTCGTGTTAGCCACTGCTGCGGATCATTCCGAACCAGAAGTCGCTGCTCGTTTAAGTAATACAAACGACCAATTCTATTTACCCAGACTGTGCTCCATTTATACAGATCCGAGTCGCCACGACAGGCATCAATGAAGTCTCTCCTGACATGAGCCCAGCAGAATGCCAGAAAAATCAGCGGATGGTCTTTGGCCAATTTTTTGTAGGCTGAATACCGGTCGCAGACAAGTGTTCCCTCACCTTCTCCAATGATTGACCTGCCATTTGAGATCAATGCATTCCTGCTTGGTCAAGCTGACTTGAACAAGACTGAAGGGAGTGCCGGGTTGACCCGAAGTGCATTCAGGTTCAGGGGAGATATCAAGCATCTGCCAAGGATAGTTGAATACATGACTTTTGATGCTTGAATTATGGTTTTAGCGAAGATTTACACTATTAACTCTGCTGGGGATTGTCCGATTCTGCAAGGTTTTGTCTTATTCCGCAATCACTCAACTCAGTGCGAGTGCACACCACACTGAGTCAGCAGCAAAGTCATGACATGACTTTACTTGTATCCCCGGATTTTTCAGAATGCGTTGTTACACTGAGAAAGGGCTGATCATTCTGTCCTGTTTCTTTTGGACAGGCTGTCGAATTAGAATACTTTGTATCTTACGGACGATACATTATGACCAGCAGCCAGTCTGATACCTCCGGCTCTTCAACGCCTGACTTCGATAACGACCTCAATAAAGAGCACCATCAAAAAGAAGTCGCTGTGTTTAACAGCCCAGAATTACAGGCTTTGCTTGCGGAGATTATTGCCCTTGATCTGGAAACCACAGGCCAGGGAGCTATCCGCCATATCGGGGCTTATTATAATCCGGTTATCGGTCACCCTGAAGCTCCGGTCCTCAGTGACCGGATACAGCAGTTTGAGTACCAGGGAGGCAAGCGAAAAGAGGTGATGGCTGCCTTGCAGGGGCTGGATGCCTTTTGTCAGCCTTGCCGTTTTGTCCTCGGCCATAATCTGATCGGCCATGATTTGCCGGTATTGCAATCTCTTCAGCCCGGTTTGCAGCTATTGTCCAAACCGGTGATTGATACCTTATTCCTGTCTCCCCTGGCTTTCCCCCGTAATCCTTATCACCGATTGGTGAAAGATTATAAATTGGTCAAAGATGCCATTAATGACCCGGTGGCGGATGCCCGGCTGGCACTGTCTATCTTTGTCGAGCAATATCAGAGTTTCTGGGAGACTGCACAGAACGAGCCTGACCTGATTCGGTTCTATCATTTCTGCTTTGCCACTGGCCAGCCACAGGATGAGCATTCTGGACAATCTGGTGATGAGCTGCCGGAGGTTATCGGGGCATCATTCGAGGGGATGTCTGCGGTTTTCCAGACATTGATTGATCGGCCGTTTACCGCTGGCCCGGACGTGTTACAGGCCCTGGTGCGGTTATGCAAAGGTCTGGTTTGCCCAAAGCAGATCCGTCGTGTGGCTATACGGCACTTGCCCGAAACCCGAATGCGGGTGCTGTTGCCCTATTGTGTCGCCTGGTTGAAAGTATCCGGAGGCAATTCGGTGATACCGGGTTGGGTCCGTCATCGTTTTCCGGAGATACCCAATCTCCTCAAGCAGCTCCGGGATCAGCACTGTGGCGATGAGTCGTGCATTTACTGTTCAGAAAATCATGACCCGGTGAGGCAGCTTCAGCGCTACTTTAATTATCCGGATTACCGCAAAACCAAAGAAGGGCAACCGCTGCAGCGGGATATTGTGCTTGAGGGCATGAATGACCAGCCGTTGCTGGGTATTTTGCCTACTGGCGGCGGTAAATCCATTTGCTTTCAGATTCCCGGTCTGGTGCGTTATTACCGCCGTGGTTTGCTGACGGTGATTATTTCGCCATTGCAGGCATTGATGAAAGACCAGGTGGATAACCTGAAAAAGAAAACCGGCTCCATAGCCGTTGCTGCTATTTACGGTATGTTAACGCCTCCGGAGCGCGGGGCTATTCTGGAACAGGTGCGCCTCGGCGATATTGGCCTGCTGTATCTGTCGCCGGAACAGTTACGAAACAAGTCGGTAATTAAGACCCTTAGCCAGCGGGAAATAGGCTGCTGGGTATTTGATGAAGCCCATTGCCTGTCAAAGTGGGGGCATGACTTTCGGCCGGATTATCTTTATGCGGGACGATTTATTCGGGAGCAGTCGCTTAACAGTAAACAGCCACTGCCTCCGGTAGCCTGCTACACCGCAACCGCGAAACACGATGTGATAGATGATATCCGTGACCATTTTTCCAGCCATCTTGGGCAGTCCCTGACCCTGTTTCAGGGGGGCGTTGAGCGTTCCAACCTTGCTTATGAAGTGCACCTGGTTACCCATGCGGCTAAATATGGCCGGGTGTCGGAACTGATTATGGAGCGCCTGCCGCAGAATGGTTGTTGTGTTGTTTATTGTGCCACCCGTAAGAATACCGAGGAGCTGGCGCAGTTTCTGTCGAAGGCACTTAATCAGTACTCTGAAGAAACGCAAAGGTCGCTGACCGTTAGTCATTTTCATGGTGGCCTGGACGTTCCCGCCAAAAAAGTGATTCTGGAAGGTTTTATCCTTGGGAGGATTGACATTATCTGTGCCACCAACGCTTTTGGCATGGGGGTGGATAAAGATAATGTGCGGCTGGTGATTCATGCGGATATTCCCGGCTCTCTGGAAAACTATCTGCAAGAGGCGGGGCGTGCCGGTCGTGATGAGCAACCTGCCGAGTGTATATTGCTGTTTGACCATCAGGATATTGAAACCCAGTTCAAGTTGGGGGCTCTGTCTGAAGTTCATCTGAATGATATTCAATAGATTTTGCGTGGACTGAGGCGACTGGAAAAACAGCCGGGGAAGGATATTGTGATTACGTCCGGCGAGCTATTGCGTTCCGATGACGTGGATACTTCTTTTGACCTGGATGATCGGTCAGCAGATACCAAGGTAAAAACGGCCATTGCCTGGCTGGAGCGTGGTGGTTACCTGGAAAGAAATGAAAACGCCAACCAGGTGTTCCAGGGCAAACCCCTGTTCAGTACCCTGGAAGAGGCAGAGGAAAAGCTGGATACCTTACAGCTGTCCGACACTAACCGGAAAAAGTGGATAATGGTGCTCTCGGCCCTGATTAATGCCGATCCCGATGAGGGCGTGAGTGCGGATCTGCTGGCGGAGGATATTGGCCGTCACCTGAAAGCGCAGGATAAAGCTACCCCGCTGAATACTACCGATATCATGACCATCCTTAATCAGATGGCGGATGTGGGACTGGTCTCCAACGGGTTATTGATGACTGCTTTTCTCCGGCCCAAGGGGCGAAATAATGCCCGGGATGTCTACCAGAAATTGTGCCGGTTAGAAAAGGCCATGCTGGGTAGCCTGCGGGAAGCCCATCCCGATGACCATGAAAAAGAACCCTTTCCATTGGATTTGCGCCAGTTGAATCAGGTGCTGGTGGACCAAGGGCTGGATTATGCCAATCCTGACCTGTTGAGAAATCTGCTGAAAAGTCTGGGCGAAGATGGTAAAGGGCTGGCGTCGTCCATAGGCAGCGTTGAATTCAGGTACATCTACAAAGATCATTACAGCCTCAGGCTATGCCGTAGCTGGGCCAGCATTCTGGCAACCATGGAAAAACGACACGCTCTGTCCCAGCATATCCTGATTGCACTGATCCGATCGGTTAAAGATTCTGAGCAGTCTTCCCGGAGTGAGGTGCTGGTGGAGTTTTCCCTGGAATCACTGCTGGACAGTGTCAGACAGGATATGACACTGGATATTCGTGAAGGCAAAGAGCTGGCAGCGCTGGAGCGTGGACTGCTGTTTTTGCACGAGCAGGGTGCCATTATTCTTCAGCAGGGGTTAGCTGTTTTCCGCCAGGCCATGACGTTGAAGATGAACAATGAAGCCCGTAGCCGACGCTATAACAAAGGAGATTACGATCCGCTGTTCCGTCATTACAAGGCCCGTATATCTCAGGTTCATGTAATGAATGAGTACGTGAAGCTCGGGTTGGAAAAAATGGCTTCGGCGCTGCGTCTGGTTCAGGACTATTTTCAGCAGGATAATGCCAGCTTTCTGAACCGTTACTTTAAGGATCGCAAAAAGTTGCTGGAGCTGGCGACCAGTGAGCAGTCCCTGAAAGATATTGTTGAGTCACTGGGTAATCCGCAGCAACAGGCGATTGTTCAGGCTCCGGTGGATCAGAATATGCTGGTGCTGGCGGGGCCCGGTTCCGGGAAGACAAGGGTGGTCGTCCATCGCTGTGCTTATCTGATGAGGGTTCAGCGGGTTCGGCCGTACAGTATTCTGGTGCTTTGTTATAACCACAGTGCCGCAGTGACGTTACGCCAGCGGCTTTATCAATTACTGGGCCGGGAAGCCCGGGAAGTGACGGTGCAGACCTTTCACGGCCTGGCCATGCGTCTGACCGGAACCAGCTTTCAGGCTCCGGATATTGGGGGTAATGGCAATCGCAGTCCGTCTGCTGGCAAACAGCAGAATAATGTCTTTAATTTTGATGAGCTGATTCCCGGGGCAACAGCATTGCTAAAAGGTGAAACCCTGTTGCCGGGCATTCTGGGTGACCAGGCCCGGGAGCGCCTGCTGGCAGGTTTTGAACATATTCTGGTGGATGAGTATCAGGATATTGATGCCCAGCAGTATGAGATGATCTCGGCCATTGCCGGGCGCACCCTGGAACAGGGAGAGCAGAAACTGAGCATCATGGCCGTGGGGGATGATGACCAGAGTATTTATGGTTTTCGTCAGGCCAGCGTCGAATACATACGACAGTTTGAACAGGATTATCAGGCACAGCGGCATTACCTGGTGCAGAACTATCGATCTTCCAGTCATATTATCAATGTTGCCAATGGCGTGATTAACCAAAATAACAATCGCATGAAAACCCGGCAGGAAATTCGTATCAATGATGCACGACAACACTTGCCCGAGGGCGGCAGTCTCGACAGCCTGGATCCTGTGGTCCGGGGGCGGGTGCAGATACTGGTTTGTGCTGATATTCGCCAACAGACCCTGGCCGTGGTGCAGGAGTTACAGCGTCTGAAAGAGCGGATGCCGGATCTGGACTGGGGTCAATGCGCCATTCTGGCCCGTCACGGTATTGCCAAAAAAGAACTGACCCATATTCGCAGTGCCCTGGAACAGGCGGGGTTGCCTGTGAGCCTGCCGTTGGAGAGTGGCCAGAATCTGCCTCTTTTTCGGATTCGTGAATTTGATGAAACGCTCCGATGCCTGAATGAACACTGTGACAATGTGGCGGATAGCCATGGCATACGACGTTGGCTGGAAGCACTGTCCCTGCCTCCGGGGCTTTGGCGGGAGAAAGTCATGGCACTGGTGGATAGCTGGGAAGAGGAAACCGGCGGTGCTGAATTACCGGTCAGTGCGCTGGTGGCTTATATTGTCGACTATCTTCGGGAAACCCGGCGGGAACAGAGACTGGGAGACGGTATCCATCTGGGTACGGTACATGGTGCCAAGGGCATGGAGTTTCCGGTGGTGGTTATGCTGGATGGGGGATGGTTGTCTTATCATTCCCGGCGGTCAGGAACCATTACCATCGCGGCTGATGCCGATGCCATAGAAGAAGAGCGTCGGCTATTTTACGTGGGCATGACCCGGTCAATGGAGCAGTTGGTGATCTGCCAGCGTCGGGATGTGCATAATCCATTGATTGATGACCTGGGTGATGGGTGCCTGACTCGTGCAGTGGGTCCCTCTGGTGATTACCCACAGCAACAATTCTATCTGATGGGGTTGGCTGACCTCTATTTGAGTTACGCTGGCTTAATGCCGGAAGCACACCCCATTCATGGGGTACTTGCCGGATTGAATGCGGGTTGTACAGTAACCCTGAAAAGGGATAAAGACGCCATCCTGTTGTTAGCCGATGGTCAGGCCGTGGCAGCGCTGTCCAAAACTATGATCCGGAATAATCCCTCCCTTGTGCATCAGCTTGATCAGGGCAATGGTTCCCCGTTACAGGGGAGTGTGATTGCCATAGTTCGACGGCGTCTGGAGGATTCTGAGGAAGCTTTCCGGGGCATGCATAAATGCTCGCAATGGGAGGTGCCGGTTGTAGAGCTGGTGTTGATCAATGAAGACCGGGGCAGTTATTAGAAGAATTACTTCTTGTCTAATGGATTTTTATAAAAATGAAACTATAATTTCATTTAATTGGCTTCTATGAAGGTTTAGTTTCATGTCTTCTCGCTCTGCTGTTGTTTTTCCCAAGGATCTTCGGCTGTTGAAAACACTGGGCGAGAATATTGCCCTGGCGATGAAACGCCGGAAGATCACCCAAACCCGATTGTCTGAGCGTACCGGTCTGTCTATGCCGACCCTTCGTAATATCACCCGGGGTGAACCCGGTGTTTCCATTGGTCATTACCTGGTAGTGCTTTCAGCACTAGGGTTGGCTGAAGATTTAGCGAAGGTTGCATTGGATGATGAGTTTGGCCGTAAGTTACAGGATATTGAACTGCTATCATCCCGTCGCAAAAATAACGAACGTCATTCAGATTCCTTTTAAAGGGAAGGTGCCAGTTATGAGTAAGTCTGTTTGGGTTTATGCCCATTGGCATTCGATGGAACAGCCCGAACGGGTGGGCATTTTAGAGGTTGATCTGGTTCGGGGTGTAGAAGTTTACCGGTTTGCTTATGCCGAAAGCTGGTTAAGTTCACCATTTGCGGTACAGATAGATCCCCAGTTGAAGCTGTTCTCCGGTGATCAGTTTAATAATGATGCGCGCAATTTTCGGGTCTTTATGGATTCGTGTCCAGATCGCTGGGGGCGTTTATTGATGCAAAGGCGCGAAGCGGTTCTGGCCAGGCAGGAAGGGCGGCGTGTTCAGCGGCTCAATGAATCGGATTACCTGCTGGGTGTGCATGATATCTGTCGTATGGGGGCGCTGCGGTTTAAATTGTCCGACAGTGGTCCTTTTCTTGATAGTAATGAACGGTTGGCTGCCCCACCATTTTCAAGTCTGCGGGAACTTGAGTATGCGGTTAGTCAGATTGAGCTGAACCAGGATTTGGATAACCCGGATTATCTTAAGTGGCTGTTTATGCTGATTTCTCCCGGGTCGTCGTTAGGTGGCGCACGTCCCAAAGCCTGTGTAAGCGATGGCGATGAGCTTTGGCTGGCGAAATTTCCAAGCCATTATGATGGTTATGATGTGGGTGCCTGGGAGTATCTGGTTTATCGCATGGCAACAGAT
The DNA here is from genome assembly GCF_017744175.1 of Thalassotalea sp. G20_0. Classification (NCBI taxonomy): domain Bacteria; kingdom Pseudomonadati; phylum Pseudomonadota; class Gammaproteobacteria; order Alteromonadales; family Colwelliaceae; genus Thalassotalea; species Thalassotalea sp. G20_0. The sequence continues at coordinate 93,538 of NZ_JAGHQV010000003.1, forward strand.
GCCGGTATTAACATGGCACCCTGTAAAATCCAGCGTTTTAATAGCTCACACCATACTTTTCTTACCCAGCGCTTTGATCGTTATGGGCAGGTGCGGCGTCACTTTTCATCAGCGATGACTCAGCTGGGTTACTATGATGGTGATGATGGAGCAAGCTATCTGGAGCTGGCACAGTTTCTTATTGAGCAAGGGGCAAACACACAGGCTGATCTTGCTCAGCTCTGGCGGCGGCTGGCGTTTAATATTCTGGTTTCCAACAGTGATGACCACCTTCGTAATCATGGGTTTATACTGGCGGACAATGCGAGTTCAGGCTGGTTGTTGTCACCGGCTTACGATATTAATGTGATTCAGGGTGCAACGGGTCTGCATCTCAATATTGATGACTATTCCAATGAGTTGAGTCTGGATCTGGCGCTGGAAGTAGCCCCTTATTTTCAATTGTCAGCGACACAGTCCAAAGAGATATTGACAGAGCTTCGTAGTGTGACCGACAACTGGCAACATTACGCGAATGAAATTGGCATTAATCGTCAGGAACAGCAGTTGCTGGCATTAATACTATGTTAAAACTATATTTTCATTTTGGTTTTAATAAAGAAGTTATAGTTTCATTTTCTGCTGCTCTGTGTTGCTGGATTTCCAGTCAGAAGTTCACTTCGTTTATCGTTTTAATAGAGCCTTGTATAGCGTTATTATTCCAGATTAGTCATCAGTAAAATCCATTTTAGTCGGATTATAAGTCCATAATGGTCGATTTCATAATCCATATTAATCTAAAATAAAATCCATATTAGTCATGATTGGATTGCTATGGACTACATACCAAGAGCTATTGAGCGTAATTTGCGGGAATGCTTGAAGGATACGCCGGTAGCCATTATCACCGGTCCCCGGCAATCGGGTAAAACGACCCTTGCGCGGCATCTGCTGGAGACACTCAAGCCTGAGGGTTCCGGCAGTTATCTGACCCTGGACGATGAAAATATCCTGACGGTTGCCCGCAATGACCCGATTGGTTTGCTGCGTAATCAGCCGCGTCCGGTCATTATTGATGAAATTCAGCGGGCTCCGGAATTGATTCGCACTATCAAGCTGCTGGTGGATGAAGATCGGCAACCCGGGGCTTTTATCCTGACCGGTTCCGCTGATCTGATGACGCTGCCGATGTTGGCAGATTCCCTGGCTGGTCGGGCAGAATTTATTACCCTGTACCCATTCAGTCAGAGTGAGTTGAAGCAGAGGCCTGCTGACAGGCAGGAAGAGCATGATATTATCCACCAGCTATTGTCTCCGTCTTCGGATTTTACTCCCCCGCCCGGGTCGCTGCTTGAGCTTGACCAGGTTATTTCGGCCATAGCTTGTGGTGGTTATCCTGAAGCAATACAGCGTTCTTCCAATCGTAGGACCCGCTGGTATAGATCTTATACCGATGCCATTATCCGGCGGGATATCAGAGAAGTTTTTCAGTTGCAAAAGCTGGACGAAATGGCGCAGCTGCTTAAATCACTGTCTTCTATTTCTTCTGAGGCGTTGAACTATGCAAGTCTTGGTAAAGCGATAAAAATGGATAGCAAGTCTGTGCAAAAATACGTTGCAGCCCTCGAAAACCTTTACTTGGTCAAGCGAGTTCCCGGGTGGCATCGGAATGATCTCAAGCGGGCAATTAAGCAGGCAAAGGTTCATTTTGTGGACACTGGGCTGCTGTGTTCCCTGCGAGGCATAAGTGCAGCGGCTATTAAAGCTGACAGAAATCTTATGGGATCGTTAATGGAAACCTGGGTCTGCTCTGAACTGCTGAAGTCTATCGCCATCAGTGATCAGGACTGCCAGCTTTTTCACTATCGTGACAAGAGTCAGCGAGAAGTGGACTTTATTCTGTCAGGGCATAATGGCCAGGCCACAGGCATTGAGGTCAAGGCAGGCATGACGATCAAAAAAGAGATGTTCGCGACTCTGGAAATGCTCATGGCAACGGGCAGTATTCAGAGGGGGATAATTGTTTACAACGGTGATACGGTGCTGCCCTTTTCAGAAAAACTGGTGGCGTTGCCGGTAGGGTGCCTGTTTTGAATATGAGTCGTATGTCGTGCAAAAAACGATTTTGGGTGCTTTTCGGATGTAAATCTTCTCGTCTGTCTCGGTTCTGTGTCTTGAGTGTTGCCCTTCATGATCGGATACCCCGTCATTAAGCCTGGCTCTTGATCACATCTCCCCAGCACTAAATTGGCGAGCTATCTGCCAAGTCTTGATCCGATCTTGCTACGACTGTCTGGGCTAAGTAATTAAATAAGAGTTCGCCATCCTGATCCCTGATTACTGCAAACTACAGTTAATTTTTCATTAAAAATTAACTTTTTATCTATTAAAAAATAAATAGTACTGTATTTTAATGTATGAAAAAGTATGAAAAGTCGATTATTGTTCTATAATAAATACAAAGTAACCGCTTTGGATGACTTTCGATAAGCATGGACAGATTACTTATTACCCAGCTATTGAACTGGAAGAATCAGCCAGAGCGCAAACCTCTGTTACTGGATGGTGCCCGCCAGGTGGGTAAGTCTTATCTGATCGAAGAGTGTTTTGGCAAAGACCACTTCCGTCGGGTTCTTAAGCTGGACTTTCTGGCTAACCCCAACCTGGCAGGGCTGTTTGGTGCCAATCTGAACCCACAAGACATACTTCTGAATATTGAGCTGGAACTGGGTGTTGATATTGACGCCAAACATGACCTTCTGTTTTTTGATGAAATTGGCGAGTGTCCTGCAGCGTTAAGTTCGTTGAAGTTCTTTGCTGAGCAGCGCCCGGATCTTTACCTCTGCGCGTCTGGCTCAAATGTTGGTCTGCTGAACTCGTTTCCGGTTGGTAAGGTAGAAGCTCTGGAGCTGTTCCCTATGTCTTTTGAAGAGTTTGTCATGGCATCGGGAAACGAGAAAATTCTGGAAGCCTTCAGGCGAGGACTCCAGATTCAGGCCTCTCACAATAAACTGTGGGATTTGCTGCTGGATTATTATTTTGTCGGCGGCATGCCTGAAGCAGTAGAAACCTGGTTTGCTGATGGGGGAAAGTTCAGTGGCATTAATGAGCGATGCAGCCGGATACAAAACATCCACCGGAGTCTATTATCCGGCTATCTTCGTGACTTTGGTAAATATGGCGGCAAGGTCAATGCACAGCATATAGAAAGGGTCTTTCGTAATGTGCCGTTGCAACTATCCAAAAACATGGATGCATCGGTTAAACGTTATCGGTTTAGCGGTGTGATCGAACGTAAACGCAGTTATCTGGATTTAAGCAGCCCTATTGAATGGTTGGAAAAAACCAAATTGGTTTCGCGCTGTTACCCTATTGACTGCGAACCTCAATCGCCCTTGTCTGCCTACCGGAAAGACAATTTTTTTAAACTGTTTCTGTTCGATATTGGGTTATTAGGACATATGCTTGACATCAGTTATCAGGAGCATCTTCAGCAAAGTTATGAGTATAAAGGTTATCTGGCTGAGAATTTTGTTCAGAATGAGTTAAGAGCCACCGGCTGTTATCCGACCTATTCCTGGGACTTCAGGCAAGCTGAAATTGAGTTTCTTTTCAAAACCAATAATGGCGAGATCATCCCGGTGGAAGTGAAATCTGGCAAGCGCACACGGGCAAAGAGCCTGAAGACTTATATAGCACGGTACAAACCTGCTCGAACGGTCAAATTAATTGGCTCTGTAGGAGGTACTGAGCAACCCGGGCAGAACATAACCTGGCCTTTATATTATGCAGGCAGGTTAAAGACTTTGTAGAAAATTGACTTTGAGGATGGAAGATAAAAAGTACGTATGAGCCAAGCCCTTGTGCACTAACAAGGACTTTCAGCAACACCTCTCCTATGCGGATGCAAATCTTTCTGCCAGTCTCGGTTCTCTGTCCTGAGTATCGCCCTTCATGATCTGATACACCTTTGGCTTTCATATCATGAAAAAATCTGGAGTTTTCTGAATCGTCATCAAGAGTGACCGGAACAGGTTTCTCTTCAGGTGCTTTGGGACCAATTCAGAGTGCTACTCGACAAAACGGGATAAATACTCTTTTTCAATCCAGCGCGGACGTTCCAGTTGAAAATGTTCTTCCAGCATCAGTTCGGTGCTGGTCAATGCGCCCTCCACCCAGCCTTGCAGATCGGAATAAGAGTCACCACAGATGTGAATGGGTAAACCGGGCAGGTGGCGCATACGCTTTTGAGTAGCCAGGCTCTTTTGTCCGGGCTTCCACAAACTGTATCCTCCCCCATAGGGGTCTTGAGACCAATCCATGTAGGCCGCAGTGTAAGGTTTCGGAATGTATTTCAAGTCATGAAGCGCCTTGAGTTCCTTTTGGGCTTGCATAACCTGGTTATTGGTGGCCCGGTTCTCGTTGGGAAGAGGGCTCTGTCCCACAGGAACAAAGGGGTTCTCTGCTCCGGCAAACTCATTCCCCCTGGCCAGGGGATGCCAGTAATCCAGCACCCGGCCATCGGTATAGGCTGCCAGCAACAGGGCGTTGGTGTTGCCAGCTTCACCGGCAGGTCGATCCTCTTCTGTTCCAAAATAATAGGACTGTTTGATCTGAAGGTCAGTCACCGACTTACCCCCCCTAATCCCGAGCACCTTCCACCAAGGGTAAGGGTAGCCAAGATAAAGTTTAATGGCCGGTTTTGAAATAACTGAGTCAATGTCCGACCATATTTCGGGGGTGCGTAAAAGAACTGAGTCCTGATCCAGTAGCTCCAGTGAGCGTTTTGGTAACCCTAAAATGGCGTGCCGGGCATTAACAACCATTCTGGTACCTTGGTCATTCTCGAACACGAGTTTAACCCGGGTCTGTCCCTGCTGTTCAAATGGGGTTATGGCGCATAACCTGTGACGGGAATGGTACTGGCCTCCTTGATCGATAAACCCTTGCACCAGGGCTTCGGGTAACGATTGAAAGCCGGTTGCAATCATCCTTGAGGTAACATTCCAGCCCGGTGCATTATTTCTGAAAACATCCATCGCCACAGCGGCATTCCAATTGCGAAAAGGAGCGTCGTAACCTCCGGCATCATTGATCAGTTCAATCGCTTCTCTGGACAGCACCCAATCCATCAGACTCCACCATCCGTACTCATAGAGCCTTTTTCCTTCCAGGGTATGGGATTGCCGGAAAGCTCTCCACTCATCAGGGGATGCACGGACGCTTTGAGGAACCAACGTATCGATCACATATTGAATCAGTTCGTCAGGCGTTTTACCCCGCTCATTGAAACTCAGCCGGTAGGGGACTTTATCCGGATCACGAAAGTCCAGGTCACGGAGATGGTGGTTGCGCACAAAAGAAATATTGCCCTGTGTGCCACTGCCTGGAAAGTCCAGAGTGGGTAAGCCCAGAGTGTTGACCAGTTCACGGGTCACTGCATGACTGGAAAAGTAGCGCATGCCCCCCAGTTCTGCCGGTACGTTGGGCATTCCGGGCATCTTGAGGGAGTAAAGACGGCCGCCAATCCGGTCACTCATTTCAAACAGGTCAATTTTCTGGTGTTCAGGAGCCGAAATTTTATCCCTTAAGCGCCATGCTGAATAAGCGCCGCCCACTCCTGCTCCAACAATGGCAATATCTGTCTCGTAGGCTTCCTGATTCATTATTTCTGGATATCCTGGTCAATTGAGACTGGTTGGTTGTTATTAAATCATGGGAGGGACCAGTCTGTTATCCATGCTGCCAGTATGGGGAGCAACAGTGATGACCTTTCTGAAAAAACGAAGTAATCCTGATTGAATCCAGAGTGCATATCTGACTGAAAAAGAGCATCACCAAAGGAGATATCGGCAGGGAAAAATAGTCATTAATGTGCTGCTATCGCCCGTCATGCCAGTGTGATGGACGGCAGGCAATCACTGGTCTGGCCATCACGGCCCGGGAAATCAATGCCAGCAGCAGAGCCTGCAACATACATTATCCTTCAGATTGTTGACTGGTTCTTCTTCTGTGTTCGCCATGGCATTGCTGCCCCCCCTGTTGCCATATCCGTCAGCTCGACCACCACCGGTTTGCCTTGGCTAGAGGCGGATTTATGCCTGGTCGATACATTCTCGTACGCCGGGGGGGCAGGGCGTTGTTGGCCAGGGCCAGGTTGTTTTCCAGCGCTATTCTCGGACAGCCTCCTGGAGGCGGATTTATGCCTGGTCGATGCATTCTCGTACGCCGGGGGGCAGGGCGTTGTTGGCCAGGATCAGGTTGTTTTCCAGTGTTCAACATGGCGTAGCTGCCCCCTTTTGCCATAATCGCCTGCCTGGCCTCCATCAGTTCGTAAAGGTCATCGATGGATTCATACTCGTTCAGTACATCCGAGCGGTCAGAGCGTTGTTGGTCAGGTTGTTTTCCAGTGTTTACCATGGGGTTGCTGCCCCCTTTTGCCATACCCGCCTGCTTGACCCCCATCGGTTCGTAAAGGCTATCGATGGCTTCATCCTCGTTCAGTACATTCGGGCGGTCAGGGCGTTGTTGGTCTGGTTCTTTTCCAGTGTTCGCCATGGCGCTGCTGCATCCTGTTGCCGTGTTCTCCGGTCTGACTAACAATAGATCGCAATGGTTCTGAGGAGGAGCAGGCAGAGGTCTATAAGTTATGGATCTGTCGTCGGGTTGCCACGGCATGGGGCGGTTACGGCCAGCCCTGGCCGATGATCTTTGGTTGCAATAGCGGTAGGTGTACACACCGGTAGCACCGACCAGCACAACAAACAACGCGCCCAGGGTGATACAGGCTAAAAAGACAGTATTTAGTGATTGCACTAGCGGTGTTGATTTGGCAAGTGTGGCAGAATCCGGGGAGGAAAAGGTCATGCCTGGTGTCGTGGCCGCAGTTGTTGGTGGCGTTGTAAGTGTGACAGAACCCGGGCTGGAAACGTTCATGGCGGTGCCTGGCACCGTGGCCACCGTCTCTGTGATAGGACATGATGGAAGGGCATTAGTACCATTTGATGTATCAATACCAGTATTAACAGCCTGGCAATCCGACGTTACAAACCGGCGGTCAAGATCTTCACAGAATAGAGTATTATTTTGCCAATAATGACACCCCTGGGCAGTGCTTTTTGGTTCGCCATTAACAATGACATTACAAATAACTGTGTTATTTCCTCCATTGATATCCGCAGAGGTAGCATTACCTGTACTATCAACGAAGCTGTTAATCACCTTGGTGTAGTCAGTACTTCCTTGTTTTCCCTTAATGGATCCTGCGCCAATACCGGCATTCGCCTCTTTACCTGAGGTTATCACCTTGCAGTTCACCGCTGTCGTGTCGGTAACATTTGCTTTATCCCGTACTCCCACCCCAATACCGGCATTCGCCTTTTCACCTGAGGTTGTCACCGTGCAGTTCACCGCTGTCGTGTCGATAACACTTTCTTTTGCCTGATATCCCGCCCCAATACCGGCATCTGTTTCATTACCGAAGGTTTCCACCCTGCAGTTTGCTGCTTTTGTGTTGGTAACTGTTCCATTGTTAATTTTGCCCACAGCAATAGCAGCGGTTGCATTTTCACCCCTGGTAGCAATGCAAGCACGTTCAACGTGAATATTGCTGATCCTGGCGTCGCCTGACATTTCACAAGCCGCTACCCCGGCCGGAGCTGTTGAATTTATATTGGCATCAATAAGGATCAGGTTCTCGATACTGCCCTCAGCGGAGAGGTGTTCTACCAGGCACCGGAGAAGGTTATCAATGGTACGGCAATTGCCGTCCAACTTGCCGGTAAACGGATGGACTTTATTACCAATGGACTGGGACAATTGGCTACCGTCGATATCCTCAGTCAGGCGATATTGTTTGCTACATGATTCCTTATCTTGGCAGATCTTGCCCAGGTCCTCGGCATCCCGCACCTCAACCCAGGAGTCAGTGTCAGGGGCGGATGCTGATGCCGCACCGACCGCGGACAGGCCGACCAGAGCCCCCAGTGCCAAGGGTGTGTTTGGCAACTGGCTGGACCGTAGCGTTGGGGCGGCGGATTTACCAGTCTGTTGTCGTAGGTTCTGTGAGGCTTTTCTGGTTTTGTTTTTCGTGTTTTCCAAAGTCTCGTCCGGTGTATTTTCCCTGTGTGTGCCAAGCTCAGGTATCGAACCGTCGCAAGCATTGAACGCATTCAGCTGATCGCTGGCAAACCGGCCCGCAACCGCCAGGTTGGCAAGATAGCTCAGCAAACTATTGATTTCTGAAGGCAGGCCGGAATAAGCTGCTATCGCCCGTCCTGCCAGTGTGATGAACTGCAGGCAATCACTGGTCTGACCATCACGGCCCGGGAAATCAAAGCCAGCAGCAGAGCCAGCAACATCCGGTACTGGCGGGCCGGGAATTGGTTGGATCATAGTGGGGGTTTAGCGACTGAACAAATGCACTGACTGCGGATTGGGCCACCCCAAACCTTCTCCATTGGCCCTCTGGTTGTGTGGTCGGGGTTGTCACCGGTTGCGGGTCGATGGCAGTGCTTGCCGAAGGTACGCCTGGTTGCCGTATCAAAACCAATACCTCATAACAAAGTTGTTTACGGCGATATCAATCCACTGTCTTGCAGAGTAAATATCCGGAGGAGCGAAACAGGTGGACCCGTAACATTTAACTGCTTTTGACGTGTAATACTGACGCTGTATGTACGCTACTTGAGAAGGAATAATGGCCAGTGCTATGGCAGTGGTGAGAATTGTTTGGATCACATACGCTTTTTTTTACTATGAAAATGCAGATATCTGTTGTTTAAATCGGGGCTCCAGCGCTGGACATACATTATCCTTCAGATTGTTGGCCGAGGTCATGTTCTTTTCCGGTGTTCGCCGTTGAGTTGCCCGCTGTTGCCATATCCGCCTGCTCGACCAACACCGGTTCAGCGGATTGATACTCGGTCAGCCTCCCGGGAGGCTGACCGAGAATAGACTGCCCTACTGCGGTTGCGATAAATTGGTCTAAAAATTCCTGCTTCTTCGTCAAATAGCCCCGCTATTCTCCTCAGAAGCAGAAATTTTTATCCTCAATTTCTCGCATTCCTCGCTACGGGCACTATTCTCGGACAACCTCCCAGCTGCTTTTCCACCAGGCGATCCAAACTAAAATAACCACCGCTGAAAATAATGAGCTGAGCCAGTAGCGTACCCCACAGCACATGCTGGATGTATGCCGCAGCGGCAATATCTTCGAGGCTAATCACAGCGACGATATTAACAAAGAACAGCCCGAATGCAGCAAAACGACTGGCAATACCTGCAAACAACAATAATGGCAAAATCAGCTCGGCTGCCGTCCCGAGGTACGCCGCCAGTTCGTATGGCAGCACTGGCACTGCATACTCCTCTTCAAACAGAAACAAGGTGGTGTCCCAGTCATCAATTTTAGTTAAACCCGAAGCGAAGAATACCCAACCGACATATAGCCTGGCCCCAAGTAATGCAACAGGCTCTAAAAGACTGACCTTACAGGCAATTTTTCGATAAAAATGACTCAAGGCTATTAATAGACTTTTCATAATACTTTCCCCCACTCTCATAAAACGCACTGTTAACAGTGAATAACTAAACGGTTAATAAGATTATTTTTAATGGCACCTGTCAGCCATTGCTCAAACGAGAAATCATCGCAAACAGTGACTAAATCCAGGGCCTCTCCCAGTGATTGATCAGCCAGTAAGGCCTGCATAAAGAGTGCTTCACTATCACTAAGTTGAGATATTTTTGGTTGAAACTCAGGACGATAAATCATAGTGGTCGTTGTTTCAGGCCCAGCTTGTAATAGCTGCCTGGCTTTTGTAAACGCCGCTTCGCGTTCAGTTTCAGACTCAAGGTGGTGGGCCTGGTAAATATCGAAGATGGGATAGTCGCTGGTTAACAACGCAACATTTGGATTCAGCACCACATGCAATTTTTCTGGCTCAGTATCACCCAAGCGCGCGAGGGACTGACTATCCACAGACCAATCAGGACCCTGGAGTCCGCAGTGAACCTGCCAATCAAGTGCTGCACAATCGGCCAGGTAAGGATATTCCTCGCTGAGGCGATGCGTTTTTAAGAAGGCTGCCAGGTCGCCGCCCCACTGTCCCCAATCGCCTTGATTCGGTGGCGATGACTTCAAGAACTCAGCGACCAATTCATCACTGTCGTTGCTGTCTAACAACTCGAACAGTGTCGGGAAGCTCAGGCTTAAACCTCGCCTGGCATTGGCTAATAAATTACGACGATATATTGCGATCCCCTCTTGCGTAAAGCCTTGTTCAACAGCAGAGTCATCCCAAATCGCTGCTAATAGCCGCTGTTGTTCGTTCATGACTTGTTGTTCGTTCATGACTTGTTGTTCGTTCATGACTTGTTGTTCGTTCATGACTGTTTCTCCAACACACGCTCAGCAATAGCCCGCGCCTTGTGTGCTTCATTTATCAGCACCGACCATTCGGGTAAATTGGTATCCCATTCCACCAGTGTGGGAATGGCACCGAAACGCTTAATAGCCTGCTCATATCCACGCCACACTTCATCGGTAACCGGGCAGGCGTGGTCGTCTATCACCATCCCGGTTTGAGGGATAGTTGCGCCTGCTAAATGAATCTGCGCCACGCTGTTGGTTGGCAGCACATTGATATATTCCGCGATGGAAAGCTCAATATCACCATGTTCAAAGTTGAGACTGTTTATCGCAATATTGTTGATATCGAGTAAGATCCTGGCATCGGTTAGCATGGCAACCTGCGCCAAAAACTCTGCTTCGGATAAATAACTCTCGTCAAACTGGACATAAGCCGACACATTTTCAATCACCAAATGGCGACCTAAAAAATCTTGTACCCGATTGATTTGTTCGCAAATCACCTTGAGATTTTGATGGGTATGAGCAACAGGCAATAAATCCCCACTGTGAATAAGCCGCCCCTGCTGTTGCCCCCATGTAAAACAGGCGTGTTCTGACATTAAAAAAGGATCAACATCATTCATTAACCGCTTGAGACGGTTTAAATAATCAATGGGAATGTTTTGGTGAGAGCCAAGGCCCATGGATGTCGAATGCAGACTCACAGGATAATGTTCTCTCACTTGACGCAGCACTGAAAGTGCCGCACCGCCATCTGAGAAAAAATTCTCGGAGTGAACTTCAACAAAATCCACTGCTTTATTACTCGTCAGGATGTCAGCAAAGTGTTGATGCCTTAGACCAACACCAACCAACACATCTTTTTGACACTTTGCCAACATAATTCGTTCCTAACTGTTTTTCGAGTTATACATTTCTTTCGCTTCTTTTTTAGTTAAACCGCCGAGCTTGGAACAAGTACCCTTTTCAACCAGCTTCCACTCGCCTTTGTCGTAATCAACATTTGACTGACCAGCACAAGAATGAGTACCCGCTAAATTTGCACAGTCATTTTGACCAGCTTTAGCGACGCCGTAGCATTTCTCTTTTTTTCCACCGGCTTCAGCGGGCGCTACAACACCTGATGCGATTACCGCTGCCAGTGCAGCACTGGCTAATACTTTATTGCTCATAATCTCTTCCTCTGTTTAAAAGAACTAAACTCGTTGATTTAACCACTGTATTAATTCTTGTGGTGGCACGGTGCCAACGTGTTGCGCCACAACTTGATTATCTTTAACTAACATAAGCGTTGGTACACTACGAACCCCATAATCAACAGCGGCTTGTGGCGACTCATCAACATCAAGCCTGATGGTGTTAAAGCGATCACTCATCATGTTAGCTACTCCCGCCACCACTGGTTTCATAGTCTGACATGGTCCACACCAGGAGGCACTGAAAAACAATAATGAATAGCCGTTTTTTGATACAAAATCGTCCAGGTTTTCTGCTGATGTCAGTTGCTTCATTCGATCATTCGCTCTTTGCTTACTCGTATACTTTTGCGATTTGCCCGACAGTTAAGCCTTTAATGTCTTTCCAGTTACCTTGAGCAGTCTCGATATAGCCCGGAATATCTGTTGACCATTTCTTTTGTACCGCGGCGTTGAGGTTCAGGTATAACTTGCCATCGCGTACGTGCCAGGCTGTTGGATCTGTGTCTAATTTCTTGTTTAACGCTACACCCATGGCGCAGTAACCACCGTATTGCGGTGCGTATTTAGCTGGATCCGCTTTGAACAAATCTCGGTTTTGCGCGCTGGAGAAGTGATAGATTGCGCCGTTGTGAGCTGCGGTGAATTTATCTGAACCTTTCGTTGGTGCACTTTCAGTGAAGTAAGCAACCGCGTCATAACCTTTGATAGCAAGATCATTGGCATTGGCATTGACTTCAATGTTTGCCGCAAAACTCATGCTGCTGGCCAGTAATACAGTTGAAGTCAATGTCGCTTTAACCAGCGTTTTAAGTTTCATTATGTAGCTCCTGATCATCCGTTATTTAAAGTTTGATAATTAACCAAGGTTGTCTACCTTGTTTGATAATATAGGGCTTCTAATTCTTAAAAAGGGATGAGATAGTCCCAACTTTGAACCCAATCGTCCAAAGCCGACTTAAAAGAGGTGGAAGTGGATCAACTTTCAATCATTCTTCAGCGTTTCTCCATAAATACCGATGTTTTTTTCACGGGAAATCTGTGTGGCATATCCGATTTCGAGCGCAAGCCCAATCAAGGCCATATTCATCTGCTGCGCCGTGGGGAGCTCACCATTGTTGACGAGCAAGGCAACTCGCAACTCATTAATGAACCAACGGTGATGTTCTTTCCCACACCTCATGCCCATCGGATTACCGGCAATGACGACAATCCACCCCAGCTGGTGTGTGCCAACATCATCTATAACGAAACATCGTCCAACCCCATTGCCAATGCGCTACCGTCGTTAATGTATTTCAAACTGACAGATTCTCAAAAGATGAATCAAACCGCCACCTGGCTGTTTGACGAGGCCTTTGATGACGAGTGCGGTAAACAGCCGATGCTCAATGCGCTAACCGATATCTTCATCATTCATGTGCTGCGTCATGTGCTAAACAACAACATTATAAATCACGGCTTATTATCAGGGCTTGCTCATCCACAAATATCCAAAGTAATGTTGGCAATTCACGAAGCGCCTGAGCATTCCTGGGGCCTGGAAGAAATGGCCGGGCAGGCACTGATGTCGCGCTCGAAGTTTGCCGACCTGTTCAAGAAGGTGGTGGGGCAAAGTCCTGGTGATTACGTGATAGAGTGGCGTCTTACAATGGCCAGGCGCTTATTGCTACAAAACAGACCAGTAGCACTTGTGGCCAATGCGGTAGGTTATGAAAATGGTTCAGCCCTGGCGCGGGTGTTCAGGAAGAAGCTGGGCATGTCGCCGAAAGAATGGTTAGAAAACAAGAATCTCAGCTCTGCTATAGGCCCATCAATAAAGTAGCTGACACTGAAAAAGAAGAGCCTGTCTACTTCTTGGAAAAAGAAGTTGGAAAAAGAAGTTGGAAAAAGAAGCAGGCAGCGAGCTGGATTGGTTCAGTCAGCCGCTGATGCTTCTACTCTCGATTTTAGTCATTTCTACCATTCAAAGAGCAGTAAAACTTAATGCTTCGGATAACCGGTAATATCCCGAATGGATTTATACAACGGTTGCAGGCGTTTATAGATTTTTTTATAAACCTCATTGTACAAACGATCATACAGCTGCATGGTTGGCAGGTCCGGCTCAAACACATCGCCCACCCGGGTCATTTTATCAATGGCTTCGTTATAGTCTTTATGAATGCCAAGGCCGACACAGCAGTTAATGGCTGCCCCAAGGCCGGAAGCTTCGTAGGTGTGTGGCCGTTCTGCCTCCATGCCAAAAATATTGGCCGTTAATTGCATGGCGGCATCACTCTGGGATCCACCGCCAGAGACTCGTAATCGGGTGATCGGTGTACCGCTGCGTTTTTCAATCTGCTCTTTACCGGATCGCAGTTCGTAAGCCAGCCCTTCCAGAATCGCACGGTAAATATGCGCCCGTTTATGAACATCGCCAAAGCCAATAAAAGCGCCTTTGCCTTCAGGGCCGGGTTGACGTACGCCCGGGGACCAGTAAGGTTGCATCATCAACCCCATTGAGCCCGGTGGTACCTTAGTTAACAGGGTATCGAAAAGCTGCTCGGGCTCGACACCCAACTCTTTTGCCTTACGCTGCTCGGCCTGGGCCAGCTCATTTTTAAACCAGCTGACCATCCAGAAGCCCCGATAAATCATCACCTCGGTGTTGTAACGTTTTGGCATCGCCGCTGTGTAGGGCGGAATAAAGGGGACTGTTTCAACGTATCGGGATGTTGTTGTACTGATGGTGGCGGTAGTGCCAAAACTCAAACAGCCGATATGGGGGTCAACACCGCCTGCGCCCAGTACTTCGCAGGCTTTGTCGGATGAGGCTGCTATCATTGGTAACCCCGCAGGCAGACCGGTATGCTCTGCAGCTTCAGCCGTAATATGACCTAACAGCTCTCCGGGTTGTACCAGATCCGGCAACATATGTCGTCTGGCGGCCAGCAGTTGCCATTTCAGATCGTGCTTGCCAGCCCATTTCTGGCGGCGATAGTCATAGGGCAGATAACCGGCCACTGAACCACAGGCGTCTTTCATTTCGCCAGTCAATTGATAGGTCAGGTAGCCGGATAAATTCACATAGTAACGGGTCTTCTGCCAGATATCGGGCTGATGTTGTATGATCCAGTTATCACGGGCTTTGGCGCGCAGATCTTCGATCAGGCTGGTCAGGCCGATGGTCTTGATCAATAGTCCCCAGAGGCCGCCAACGGGCTTTTCCGGTTCGGCTTTACGCTGATCCATCCAGACAATGGCGGGTCTCAAAGGCTTTTTATCTTCATCCAGGTTAATCATGGTGTAGCGCTGTGTGGTCAGTGCCATGCCTTTGATCTGCCCGGGCGCTACAATGCCCTGGTCCCATAACGCTTTACAGGCTTTTCCAAGTTGCTGCCAATAGTAGTCAGGGTGCTGTTCTGCCCAGCCGGGGTGTTGTGAAAAATAAGCCTCCAGCGCAACTTTGCTTTTGGCGATCTCATTACCGGCACTGTCAAATACCAGGGCCCGAATGCTCTGTGTGCCATTGTCGATGGCCAGCACATAGTCTGAATCACTCACTACACACTCACTTCTTGTTTCTTATTATCGAGTATCAGCGTTATTGCGCCGTTTCGGAATACTGTAATAAGTGTTCCAGATGGATTGATAACGGGTGACTTCCTGTTGCCACTGCTGCTCGCTCCAATCCAGTTCTTGCTGGCAGATGGTCTTGATTCTGTCGGCAAAAATCAGGCCTCCCTGTTCCAGCAGCAAGCCCAGGCGGGTACGGCGGAGCAGAAGATCATCCAGGTGCACAACGGCTTCATTGCCTGCCGACCAGCGCAGCTCGGCCCAGAGGGCACGGGCACCGGGAATAACGTCCTGTTCATCGGGTTGGAGCTGTGCCAGTAAACGATCAGTGTCCATGCCGTAATGGCCCCGGATACGTTGCTTTGAATAGTCCGGCAGCTTGTTAAACAGAGAACTATCAGACTCGTATTGAGTAAACATCTCCGCGCCGGTATCACTGAAATCAACGCCGGGCAGGTACTCTTCAGCTGCTTTTAAGACATCCAGGGCAATCAGTCGGAAGGTGGTCAGTTTGCCGCCACTGATGGTCACCAGTCCGTTATCGTTCCAGATACTGTGGTCACGTTTTTCTTTCGACGGGTTCAGTGTCCCGGAGCTGACCAGCGGGCGCACACCGGCCCATGAAGAGATAATATCCTGTTCGGTTAACCCGGCTTTCGGGAACTGGGCACTGGCGGCTTTCATCAGGTATTCCAGTTCATCACGGGTCATGGCTACTTCATGGTTGCCAATAGTGCCGTTGTCCAGGTCGGTTGTCCCGACCACGGTTCTGCCTTCCCAGGGGTAAATAAATATGGGGCGTTTATCATCCGGGTGCATGGCGGTGTATGACTGAGCCACCGGCAGTCGCCAGCCAGGTACGACAATATGGCTGCCACGGGCAGGGCGAATATGCTGCTCTGAGGTCATCTCACCCCGAAGTTCATCCCCCCAGGCACCTGTGGCATTGATCACCACGTTGGCTTTCACCGGAGTTACCTGACCGGTTTCGGTATCCTTCAGTTGAGCACCCGTCACCTGACCATTGTTTTTAATCAGCGCATCGACACCAACATAATTTATTACCGTAGCACCGTCTTTCTGAGCTTCGCGCAAAACCCGGATAACCAGGCGTGAGTCATCGGTAATGGCATCGGCAAACTGGGTGGCACCGAGCAGGTTGTGCGCATTAATGAGCGGGCTCAGGTTTTCAACGTCGTGTAATTTATGAAACTTACGGTAACGCTTACCGGCAAAAAAATCATAAATACGCAGCAGAATATTAAAGACCAGCGGCCCTGGAAACCCACCTTTGTAATGGGCCATCAGATAGCCCATTGGATCAACAAGGCCGGGCGCTTCTCTCATCAGGCGTTCCCGTTCGGAAACTGAGTGCATGGTGGTTTTGATATCGCCGGAAGCGATGTAGCGAAGGCCGCCATGGATCATTTTTGATGAACGGCTGGAGGTTCCCCAGGCGAAATCCTGACGATCAACCAGCAGCACCTTCAGGCCCCGGCGTGCGGCTTCACGGGCAATGCCAGCACCGGTGATGCCGCCACCGGCCACAACGATATCCCATTCCTTGTCAGTATTGTTTTTTAACGCTTCCAGTAACTGATTCCGGTTACCTGTCTGCCAGGATTTCTGCCACATGGGTTGGGTACCTGATAAATTCAATGAAGTGAGCAGTTATTCGCTGTCCTGGAGTAACACGCCGGGGTTCAGTCGTTTATCCGGGTCAAAGTCATGCACCAGGGTGGCAATCATCCGCATCCCCAGCTCACCTTTTTCTGCCGGCATATAAGGCGCGTGGTCACGGCCAGTGCCATGCTGGTGGGAAATGGTGGCATAGCCCCGGGCAATCACTTCAGAGGTTTTGGCCTTCAGCTTTTTCCAGCGTGCCAGAGTGGCTTCGTAGCTGTCAGCGCAGCGGAAGAAATAGGTGGTATAGATACTCGACCCCTGACCGTAGATATGGGAGAGGTGAGAGAATGCCATGACATTTTCCCCTTCGTCCTTTAAGGCGTTTTCCAGGCTTGCTTCCATCTGATGCATCAGGCCATCCACATTTTCCCAATCGGTGGCGGTTTCCAGTGTATCGACTGCTATGCCCCGGGCCCAGGTGGTTTCCCGCAGATAGGGGAACTTGAAACGGCCATGGGCCCAGATGGTGCCCATGATGTTGGCCAGTGCACCACCAACGCCGCCATGTTTTTTCAGAATCTTGCCCAGCTGTTTCAGGGCTACTTTATTTTGGTATTCAGAGCCGGTCACGCCAAAGGTTAGCATGCATCGATTGTCGTCCAGCCCGCGAAATCGCAGATAGCCTTCCAGCAGTTTGAACTGTGTCAGTGAGGTACCAAGGTGAGCGTGGGCACGAGCCTCTTTAGCGTTGCTGACCCGCATCATGGAGAGTGGGATCTTCTGCTGTGCAACTTCCCGGGCGACGGCTTTACCTGCCTGCCAGTTCGGCATAAAGCAGACCATAAACTTTTCTTCTTCTGCTGCACGTTGTACGCGTACTTTCACTTCGGTAAAGATACCCAGGCGGCCTTCGGTGCCCATGGTGAGCTCCCGAATGTCCGGCCCTGCGGAAGAGGCGGGAATCGAAGGAATGTCCAGTGTGCCCTGCAGGGTTTCCATACGGCCACCGGCAAACATCTGTTCAATTCGACCGTAACGGAGTGACTGTTGGCCTGAAGAGCGGGAGGCGATCCAGCCACCAATGGTGGACAATTCCCAGGATTGGGGGTAGTGCCCAAGGGTATAACCCCGTGCCTGCAGTTGTGCTTCAATCTGTGGTCCGGGAGTCCCTGCACCAAAGGTGGCAATCTGGCTCTCTTCATTCAGATCCATTAACTGGTTCATGTGACCCATATCAATGGTCAAAATGGCCCTGGTATTTTCCTGCGGCGTGATGTGACCGGCAACGGATGTTCCACCGCCATAGGGAATCACAATAAAATCGTGCCGGACCGCAAGGGCAAGAAGTTCGCGAACCTGTGCACTGGTTTCCGGATAGGCGACACCGTCCGGAAAAACCCCAAAATCACCACTGCGCATGGCCAGCCAGTCCGGAAAGCTCTGGCCACGGGCATGGCGAACCCGATCTTCTGCAGCAGTGATAATCAGTGGATGTTCAGGCAGGCGGGTTGGCGGTACCTTGGCTATCACGCTCTTCAGGGTGGCATCTTTCAAGGGGGTCGGTTCGCCGATAATACGGCGAATCAATGCATCCCCGTGGTCGGAGACTTCTTTAATGTAACTCTCATCACCCCAGCCATTCCAACGGCGCATGGTCTACCTCTGTTCTTTTTATTCTGCTAATGCTAATAACTGCCATGTAGAGCCAGGAAGCAGCTAACGCTTTTAAACTGACAACGGTGTCTGTTTTTAGAGTCGCTAATGTAGCAAGTTGAGGTGTGATATTTCAACAATCAGCAAGGAGGGAGCAAACCATAAGTAGCTAACCATATGAAATCGTATATTTCTGACTCCTTGTGCTGGCACTCTGCTTCGTTACAACTCCGGTCACATAGCTACGGCTATGCTCCCTCCGTTGTGCCTCGCATAGTACCAGCCCAAGTAGCCAGAAATATACGATTCCATATGGCCAGCTACTTACAATATCGTTAATGGCAAAGACTCCAATGTTTATGATTGAGTGGAGTGGTAAGCTTAATGCCTGGTCTTAAACAGGAATGTTAAGCGCCATCAACCCCAACGCCCATTGGCCGATGGCCTGTTACAACCTATAACTCAGGGCCATCCAATGAATGAACTGATTACCACACTTCAGGCAACTCCCCCTTCAACCTGGCAAATCCTCTCTTTCTGTGCCCTGGCTTTTGCCCTGTTTATGTCATTGATACCCGGCAAATGGGATCCCACCCGTTTTATCAATGATAAGGTGAAACATGTACTCACCTTTATGGTGCTGTCTCTGCTGATCGATCTGGCATTTCCAGCGGCCAGCGTCTGCTGGTGGAAACCGGCAGGGCTGATGGCGTTTGGCGTGTTTATCGAGGTCTGTCAGCACATGACCCGTTATCGCCGTTTCAGTTTTGGCGATATTATTGCCAATGGGGTGGGTATCGGGATTTATATGGGGATCAGTCTCGGTATTGGTACATTGGTCGCCTCTGAAGGTAGTTGCCAACCCTGGCCTGAATGTATGAGTGTGTTGTTTAACCTTTAGCCATCGAAAAAGTGAACCTGGTCCTGGCAGGGCCAGTCACCTGTTTCTGTGACCATAAGCTGACAAGGCTCTGGTCAGCATGGATTTGCCATTGTTTTCCTGGTGTAAAGTCTGCAAAATCACCGGACATCAATAACAATAAACAAGAACAAGGATTTCATCCATGTATCAGGCCCTTGTCGGGATAGGTCTTCCTGCCGCCCTTATCCTTATCATGATCGGTGTTGGTTTAAGTCTTACTTTTAACGATTTTACCCGGGTTTTTGCCCAGCCCCGTGCCTTCCTGGTAGGGATAACCTGTCAGATGCTGTTGTTACCTGTTATCGCAGTACTGATTATTGACCTGGCCGGACTGAGCGGTGAGCTGGCCATTGGCCTTTTTATCCTGGCACTCTGCCCCGGGGGAACCACATCCAACCTCTACAGTTTTTTGGCGAAGGCCGATGTCGGTCTGTCCATTTCATTAACGACCGTTGCCGGGTTTATCACCACCTTTACCGTACCGCTGCTGGGAAACTGGGCGATTTACCACTATGCAGGTGCAAACTCTCAATTTGAATTGCCGGTGTTGATTACCTGGGTCAAGTTGATGGCCATTACCATTATTCCGACGTTGATCGGTATAGGGATCCGTCTTCAGTGGCAGGGCTTTGCCGAGAAAGCAGAACCCTACGTCGGTAGGCTGTCTGCCGTCATACTGATACTGATGATTATCAGTATTGCCTGGGAACTGGGTGAGAAAGTCATGTCTTATCTGCTGCAGGCAGGCTTTGCCGCCCTGGCCCTGAATGTGCTGACCATGGCGCTGGGCTAT
This sequence comes from Thalassotalea sp. G20_0, assembly GCF_017744175.1. Classification (NCBI taxonomy): domain Bacteria; kingdom Pseudomonadati; phylum Pseudomonadota; class Gammaproteobacteria; order Alteromonadales; family Colwelliaceae; genus Thalassotalea; species Thalassotalea sp. G20_0. The sequence goes on from NZ_JAGHQV010000003.1 coordinate 113,640, forward strand.
CTGGTGGGGAAATGGCTGGTGGATAATGAACGACAGGCCAGAACCATCAGTCTGGAAGTGGGTTTGCAAAACGGAGCATTGGCTTTGCTGGTCACCGTTACCATTCTGGACAGTGCCGCCATGTCTATTGGCCCCAGTGTTTATAGCCTCCTGATGCTTGTTACCGCCTCGCTGTTCACTATGGCGGTATTGAGAAAGGATAAAACCGTTCAGGGAAAGGCGGTTACTTCCTGAGGGAGTGACTTTCCGGGCATCTGTTTAAATGAATCAACAATAAAAATGCACAACGGCTATTTTGATGTTTGAACTTATAGGATTAGTAAGCACTGTTTTATGTTGTCTGTTGCTTCTTTCTATCGCAATCTGCCAGGGCGTTCATTTAAAAAGAAGGGCACTTCGCCTGCCCGAGGCCAGTGGTAAACGTCTGCAGGCCAGAGGCTCGGATTGTTCAATTGTTCATGTGGGTGAAAGCCCTGTCGCCGGGGTGGGGGTGGCAGAGATAAGACAGGGGCTGACCCACCAGGTTATCAGGAACCTGACTCAGGATCGGGGCGTTGAGTTTGATTGGGAAATACTGGCAAAAAATGGTGCCAGAGTGTTCGACTCATTAACCTTTGAGGCGACCATTAAAGAACCCGATCTCTTGATCATCAGCTTTGGCGTCAATGATACCACCAGATTTACCTCAGGTTCGGAATTCAATAAACATATGCAGGCGTGTGCCCATCGCTTTGCTTCTGACAATACCCGGGTATTTATCACCTCAATTCCAAAGATCAACCGGTTTCCCCTGATTCCAGCCCCGTTAAGCTGGTTGTTGGGAGCAAAGGCATACCTGCTGGACAGGCAGTTGCAGAAGCTCTGCCAGCAGGAGGGGTGGACGTATATCCACAGTGATACGACTCCTGACGCTTCGTTGATGGCGGAAGATGGTTATCACCCTAATGAGTCGGGGTGTCAGGTCTGGGCGGGGATCATTGCGGACAAGATAATAAGTAGCTAACCATATGAAATCATATATTTCTGACTCCTAGGCTTCGTTACAACTCCGGTCACATAGCTACGGCTATGCTCCCTCCGTTGTGCCTCGCATAGCACCAGCCCAAGTAGCCAGAAATATACGATTCCATAAGGCCAGCTACTTAGATACCCGGAACCACAGGGTTTAACGATCAATTAATCACTAAGTATTGATACGTATCAATATGCGTATTGATAATTTGTTTAATAATCAGCCTGTTGATTGGTCATTGACCGTCACGATTCTGTCATCTTTTCAGTGTTAATCTGCCCTTGTTGATAGCATTAACAACAGCAATAAAAGTGATCGTGCACAGTCAGAATAAAGAACGGAAACTATCATCCGCAATGTTGAGAATTGAGAAATATACGCTCAGAGATGGGCAGGCAGGTTGGCAGGCGCACCTGGTAAAACCTGATTGTTCCAAAATACATGAAACTCGTCGTTTTAGCTATTCAGACTATGGCGACCTTGCGTTTCAGGAAGCATTAGACTGGCTTGAGCGTCAGTACTATCAGCCCGCTGGCAATGATGCCGGTGATCAATGTCCGGTGCTGGCTATAAGCGAATCACACTGAGTTTTTTCTCTTCAGGGGATGAAGTGTTTGCTATGGATGGCAACTTTTCCCGAGAGAAAGAAAAACCATTTCGCCACAAATCTTCAGCTCTTGCGTTGCATTGCTTATTTTTCCCAGTTAGGTAGAGTTAGAAGCGCGTATAAGCAAATATACATTGCCTGAAAAAAAGGGGGTAGCACATGTCCCGGACAATAAAAGGCTTGATAACGGCTATTATGGCAACAGCATCGTTGCTGACCAATACTGCGGCTGCAGCCCAGAATGATAACCATGTCTACGCCGGGTTGGGCTGGACGGTAAAGCATGGCTGGATACCCTCAGCCATTGTCGGGGTTCGCAGCATTGATGTAGATGGTATTAAGGATGTAACCGGTGTTGATCTTTCCCTCTCTTATCACTTCACCGATGGCTTTGATAAGTTCCTGCTGAAAGGTGTTCGGGGTGAGATTGACTGGCAGGCGGAGTTAGGCGCTGGCTATGATTTTCAGGGGCAGTCTCTGCTGGTTATCGGTGGTGTTCAGGGGCGTCTGGTTAATTATTCCATGGATGTCTCTCTGAATGGTGATATTGATGCTGGCCTGACAATCAATAGCATTGATAAATATGACTGGGAGCCATAGTTATTAAATTGACCATGAAATCCTCAATGGCAGTTGACGGCGTTGGGAAAATAGGGATAATACGCCTCCACTGGCTCAGCGCAACATCGGTTGCAGTAGCGGTGAGTTAACGGGGTATAGCGCAGTCTGGTAGCGCGCCTGCTTTGGGAGCAGGATGTCGGGAGTTCGAATCTCTCTACCCCGACCATATCAGGTAAAGCCCATGCTCTTGAGTATGGGCTTTTTTGTTGCCTGAAGTATATTCCGCAACCAATTTGCGGAAATCACCACTGTAAAAAGATTGGTGGTTTGCTAAAGTATCAACCGTTCCGGTATGGCGGTGTTTCAAGAAGTATCACTGTTCATGATGTCCGGAACACTGTTTTTATTCATAACCTGGTTATGAATTTCGGGGTATAGCGCAGTCTGGTAGCGCGCCTGCTTTGGGAGCAGGATGTCGGGAGTTCGAATCTCTCTACCCCGACCAGATTTGTTTTTTATTGGCCAGCATCATGCTGGCTTTTTTTTATTTTCAGAGATGTCGCCTGAGTTTTAAGTCATCAGTTGCTCTATCACATTCACTTCATCATCCGTCAGTGGCGTCTGCAAACAATTCAGATCCTGTTGCATGTGTTTTGCATCACTGGTGCCTGTTAAGACAATCATTCCCATTTTTAATGCAGCCTGAAAAATGACCTGTGGTCCGGTTAATCCTGTCCTCTTCATAATGGTCTGAAATTCAGGCATTTCCAACAGTTGGGTGTTGGCCGTCAGTAACGAAAACCCCTGGTAAAGAATATTATGTCGATGGCATAGCGCACGTATATTGGCGTCCCATCCGGTTCTGGCAAAGCAGCGGTTCTGCACCAGCATGGGCTTGATCGCTGCATGGTGGCTCAGGAGCTCCAGCTGTTGGTGATTTACATTGCTGACCCCCAGAAGTTTGATTTGGCCGGACCGGTGGAAGCCTTCCATTGCTTCCCAGACAGCAAAGTCCCGGTCACTGAGTCCATGCGACCGGGATGGACCATGCAGCAGATAAGCATCAAGGTAATCCGTGTTCAAGTGCTCCAATGATGAGAGGAGGGACTGCTCAACCTGAGTTTTGGTATCGGCTTCAGGATTGTAGGGCAGACGGTTGTCTTGCCCTTCAGCGTAGGTAAATTTTGTTTGCAGGAAGAGGTCTTCACGGCACTTGCCACTGGTTTGGTAGAAGTTTTGCAGTGCTTCACCAACCCCGTGTTCAAAATAATGTTTGCGCTGGTTGGCAGTGTCTATGGCTGTGAAACCGTTGTTCAGGGCTTTCAGTGTCAGCTCGGAGGTGGCCTGCTCTTTCCAGGCCGTGCCGTAGATAAAACGGGGAACACGGGTATCGTGCAGCGTAAACGGATTGGTTTCCGGTTGTTCGGTCATCTCCTTGTCTCCCCTGGAAATTATTGACGATATTATGACTTGTCTGGATTCGGTTGAGATTTACTTTAGCCCAGAGCGGGGCTCATGACATAATGTCGGCTTGGGCAGAAACTTTCCGAGGGTATTCCAGGGGGCTGCTTCAGGTTTTTTGCAGGTAACGTTGCTTTTCAGAGGTGGTGCTTTCAATCAATGAACATGTTTACGACAGAGCTTTTTAAAAGCAAACCCTATCGGTTAGGCCTCACCCTGTCCGGTGGCGGGGCAAAATGCATGGCTCAGATTGGGTTGCTGCAGTACCTGAACGAGCATGGAATCGAGCCGGATATTATTTCCGGTGCCAGCGGTGGTGCGGTGGTCGGTGCTCTGCACAGTGCCGGATATGCACCGGCAGAGATTCTGGACTTCTTTGTCTCGACCCGAATGTTCAGCTTTCGAAACCTGTCGTTTAATGCGCTCGGATTGATTGACTCAGAGAAGATCGCGAAAAATTTTCAGGCTTATTTCCCGGAAGATAGTTTTGAAGCATTGAAAAAACCTCTGTATGTGGTTGCTACTGATTTGAACAGAGCGCAGCAGACGGTATTTAACAGTGGTCCACTGATTAATGCTTTAACGGCATCGTCCGCTTATCCTGGCATGTTCACCCCGGTTAAATGGCAGGGGACCGTTTATGCGGATGGCGGGATTATCAATAATTATCCTTCAGACCTGATTCACGACCAGTGTCGCCATCATATCGGGATGTACCTTGCCCCAATGATGTCCAGGCCCTGTGAGCATTTCGCCAACACCTTTGATGTGCTGGACAGGGTATTTCAGATTTACAGTTCTGCCCGGCAGTTGTCCAATATCAACTTGCCAGAGGTGTCATTAGCACCGGAAGGTATCGAGGACTGCAGCGCTTTTATGGTGAAGCCGGATCAGCTACGGTCTATCTATGACATGGGCTACCATTCCAGCAGAAAATACTTCGAGAACGAAGGAGCCCAATGGCTTAAGACCATGAAAGGAGGTGCGCAAAAGCGTTCCTCATGGTTTAAATTGCCGATAGGCTCTGATACTCCGTAAGTACGAAGTGGTCAGTCATGCCGCCCACATAGTCCAGAATCAGTCTCGTCCGGAAATACCATTCAAGATCGTTCTGTTCAGCGGAAGAGTGCTGTTCCTGACGCATTTGGTGCACTGCTCGAAAATAGGCCGCTTTATACTTCCGGGACAGGCGGTGATTGAGTCGATGCTCGATAAAGTGCTCGCTATCATCCAGGTTATCGAGGTTTGAGAATGCGGTGCCGGGGAGTTCCAGAATTGGGCGATAGATATCCAGTAAGCCCATCAGGGCCGCATATCCCCGAAGTTCCGGTGTTTCTTTTTCCTGACTACTGAACACATGTCGTATGGCGACGGTTTTCAGTGTTTTCAGCGCCAGGTGCTGGTCTGAGCCGCCATCAATTAATGGTTCATCCAGCGTCCCGTGAAAAACTTCCGTATGCTTCTGCAGGTATCGGTTCGCAGCATAGCTGACCAGATCCCGGACCAGCTGTGAGCGTAGATGGCGAATAAAGTTCTGTGGGTTATCTTTGGCAACATTTTCTGCGGTTTTAATGATATCCGGCAGGTATTGGCTCTTTTCGCCGGTGAACTCCTGCCACACTTCCTTCAGCCAGAAGCTCAGGCCCCTGAATGACAGAATGCCCTTATCAACAGCATCTTCCAGATCGGCAATGCAGTATGAGATATCGTCTGCTGCCTCCATGATGTAGACCAGTGGAAAGCGACAGTTCTCCTGTATCTCAAGATGTTTCCAGATGTCCTGGATAAGGTGCTGTTCTGAGTAGTAGAAGCCAGGTTTTTTCTGGCGGTAAGCAAATCCGCTTGTCAGGTTCTGATAAGGTGCCCGGGTGTATTTGATGGTGGCGGCCAGCTGTGACCAGGTCAGGTTAAGTCTCTGCAGGCTGTGAATGATGCGCAGCCCCTGGGCGTTGCCTTCAAAGACTGACAAATCCGGTAACAGTACCTGGTAGAAAAGTTCTGAGTGACCGGTTTGGCCATTGACGGCGGATTGTCTGGCCATTGCCTTGTCATGGCAGGCTTTGCCATGATCCTGAACCCAGCGGCTGAACGCGGCTTCACCAAAATGGCCAAAAGGTGGGTTACCTACGTCGTGTAGCAGGCAGGACATTTCTACCAGATTGGTAAAGGCTGTTTCGATACCTTTCAGACCGAGCTTTGCCAGTTCCCCATGTTGTTTTAGTTGATCCAGAATGGTTTTGGCCAGATAGCGGCCCGTTTGCTGAACTTCCAGTGAGTGGGTAAGACGACTGCGGACGGCTGCATTGGTTTCCAGTGGGTAGACCTGGGTTTTCTGCTGAAGCCTTCGCAGGGCCGCTGACTGAATAATACGACCCCGGTTACTCTCGGTCTCGGTAATCAGGTCCTCTGGCCGGGCGCAGGTTACCGGCTCAGGGCGATCGCAGGTCAGTTTCTTGAGGTAATCCAGAGGAGCCATAGGCTTGGTAACCGGGAGTTTGGAAGTGTTCAGATTACCATATCTTTCGGCTGATCGGTGAGTAGCATGATTTGCCACGTTGATCAGTGACCGGGCATGAATATCCGGATGCAAACCTGCTAATTGGTTTTGAGTTTCATTATGGCCGGGTCAGTTATTCCAGGTGATTTCAAGCCACTACTGAAGCTACGTACTTTTTTGTTTTCAATTTTATCTTGGCGGCTAATTGCTTTGCTATAACTACAGCTCCCTGATAAGTCTTTATTTGAACCTGAAGTTAAATTGTGGAAGAGAAACTAATGATAATGTTCTTTGTGTTTCTTCTTTTCTTACTCTTTCCGGGTGAAAAAGCTGAAGCCTATGATTTCTATTCTTATATTCCTTTTCTCTACAAAGTTCCGGAGGGGAGTGTGGGTGTATTCAGGAATGGAAACCAATTTTATGATGATGTCTATCCTGCGGGTGTTTATCCAATCTGGCCTTCTGATGAAGGGTTTGTTACCAGCATTGTGCCGGAGAAGGCGGCTGTTACGGACATCCTCTGTATTACTGCCGATGGGATAATCATTACCTTTCCCCAAATTACCGTTCATTACCAGGTACATGAACAACATATATTGAGCCTGGTTAAAGGCTATGGACTTGATTTTGTTAACCCCGTTATAAAAGACCCTGTGAAACCGGGGGTTGCTCATTTGTGCAGGGCGCTGAACGCTGAAGCGGTTTACTTTGATGAATTTGCACCATTTAAGGCGATTCTGGGCCGTTATCTGGCAGAGGGGCAGAGGGATAAAGGCACCGGAATATCGATTTGTCATCTTGACATCGAATACCCCCGGGTGCCGGATGTCATTATTGAAAATCATGCTGGCCATAATCCAGATCACAAGCCCCAACCCCCGATAACTTGTGAACCGCCTTATGAGATTTTCTACACACTGGAAAATGAGCAAGAAGCCATCAATCGCCTCTGTGGCTCTGTCAGGCAACCTGATGATGAACCTTACCCGGAACCTGTTTCGGAAGAGGATTCAGTAATTTCAGACGGGCATTCAACCATGGTTCTGGAACCTGCTGTTTCAGTTGCTGAAGACGAGGTTGCCGGTGTACTCAGCCCGGCAGAGGAAGTAAACACGGATGATAACGGGCGGAGAGATTATGAGGTACCTCAGGAAGATCTGTCATTTTCGTGGGCTGAGGAGCCATTTATTAATGGTCAGGACTCTGATGGTGAAGATGCCGGGCCTTCAGAACACAGTCGGGATTCCAGTTCAGAACCTATGGCGGAGTTGAGTGTTAATACCGTGCCAGTGGACAGTTCTGATGTTGTGACAGAGGTGAACCGGAATCTACCATCAGGATTGGTTGATCAGGTGTCTGATCAGGAAAGGAGTAAGGAAAAGCTGTATCAGCAGATGCAAGACTCGAAACACCTTTGGAAAAATAACAATAGCCGACTCTACCTGGGCTGGTAAGAAAACGGATGAATGCTCGCCAAATGATGAATTATGCTGTATAAAAAAACAGTATTTTAGTCATTATCAGCCGGATTGTTTTTGAATGCGGTTATTTATTGCCGAAAAGCCCAGTCTTGGGCGAGCCATTGCCGATGTTTTGAAAAAGCCCCTGAAAAAACAGGAAGGCTATATCGAGTCTGCTTCAGGAGATGTGGTGACCTGGTGCATAGGCCACCTGCTTGAGCAGGAGGAGCCGGATGCCTATGATCCGGCCTACAAAACATGGAAGCTTGAGCACCTGCCTATTGTTCCCATGCAATGGAAGCTGAGGCCCCGAAAGGGCGGGCGTGGGCAGTTATCAGTGATCAATAAGCTGCTCAAACGGGCTGATATTATTGTCAATGCCGGTGACCCTGATCGTGAAGGCCAGTTGCTGGTGGATGAAGTGCTGGATTATCTGAAGCTCTCTGCCCAGCGTAAAAAAGATGTTCGTCGTTTATTAATCAGCGATCTGAACCCTTCTGCCGTTTCCCAGGCCCTTGGGCGGATGCGATCCAACCAGGAGTTTGTACCGCTGGCGGTTTCTGCCCTGGCTCGTTCCCGGGCAGACTGGCTTTACGGTATTAACCTGACCCGCGCCTGCACATTACTTGGCCGGAAGGTCGGCTTTAATGGGCTGCTCTCCATCGGCCGGGTGCAGACACCGATTCTGGGTCTTGTCGCCCGACGTGATGCAGAAATTGAACACTTTCAGCCTAAGCCTTACTTTGAGGTTTTTGCTACGTTGTTAACGGCAAAAGAGGAAACCTTCAAAGCCAAATGGCTACCCAGCGAAGCCTGCCAGAACTGGATGGATGAGGAAGGGCGAGTGCTGGATCGGCGTCTGGCGCAGAATGTGGTGGACCGTATTACCGGCAAGCAGGGGACAGTAAAACGCGTCGAAGATAAGCGTGGCAAAGAACCCCCGCCATTACCCTACTCGTTGTCGGCACTGCAGATAGATGCTGCCAGGCAGTTGCGTATGGATGCCAAGACGGTGCTTGATAGCTGTCAGCGTCTTTATGAGCAGAAACTGATTACTTACCCCCGTTCAGACTGTCGCTATCTGCCCGAAGAGCACTTATCCCAGGCACCGGAAGTGTTGGCAACTATACGCCACAATGTATCTTCACTGGGGAAGGCGGTAGACCAGGCATTGCCGGAAAGGAAAACCAGTGCCTGGAATGATAAAAAAGTTGGGGCACATCACGGGATTATTCCTACCTCCCTGAGAACGGACCTTGAACGATTGTCTGAACTGGATCGCAAGTTGTATGGATTAATTGCCAGACAATATGTTGCGCAGTTTTATCCTGATCATACCTTCAGAAAAAGAGTCGTCGATATCGACATAGAAAAAGGCCTTTTCCGAGCGGGGAGCCGCCAGACTGTGGAGGAAGGGTGGAAGGTTCTGATGAATTCGGGCAAAAGTCATCAGCGTTCCGCCGGTGATGAAAATGGTGAAAATAATGAAGAGAGCACTTTTTTACCCGAGCTGGCCAAAGGTGATGTGCTTGATTGTCCTGAAGCCGAGCTGAAGGAAAAAATGACACAGCCCCCCAAACCATTTAATGATGCAACACTCCTTTCGGCCATGACGGGCATAGCCCGATTTGTTCAGGATAAAGACATTCGCAAGATTCTCCGTGAGACCGATGGCCTGGGAACAGAGGCAACCCGGGCCAGTATCATTGAGCTCCTGTTCAAGCGGCAGTTCCTGGAGCGCAAAGGCCGTAGTATTCATGCAACAGCTACCGGCAGAGCCCTGGTCAACGCATTACCGGAAAGAGTAACCACGCCTGACATGACCGCACGCTGGGAAGCCTCGCTGAATGACATTGTTGAGCGTAAAGGCAGCTACGGGGCGTTTATGGGCGGGCTTGATCAGGAGCTGAGAGCGTTATTAATGCAGACCATGAACGATGGCTTGCCTTCTGTTGCCGGATTGCCTGCCCCTTCGAACCAGCCGTTTAAAAGAAAAGGCAAAGCAAAGAGTGCTGGAAGTCGTCGGAAGAAACGGAGTCCAGCCCGGAGTTAGTTCCGAATGTAATAATCAGAAAAAGAGTTTCACAAAAAACTGGGTGGTGTACTGGTCAGAATTGCCGCGATAATTCAGGCCAAATCCCCACTCATTATCCACTTGATATTCTGCTCCTGCAGTGAAGAAGCCGGTATGGTCATCTTCATCCCGGTCATAGTATTGCTGAATATAGCCGGAATTCAGCCAGAGGCCGCGTTCCAGGTGATAACGGGCACTGACCGACGCTGTGTAGGCTGTCACTTTATCCTTTACCTCATCCGCATCGACAGACAGGCCATTTCTGAGTCGGCCACTGGTGACCGATGGAATGACATGGAATCTGTCCGTTGGCTTCAATAACAGGCTGGCTCCGGCAAAGTATGAGCTGCCATCGATCTCGACATTACTGGCAACATCGTCTTTATCAATACGGCCGTAGGCGTATCCTGCGTTCAGGATGACGGGTATGGAAGGAACTTTATAGGCACCATTGACGAACCAGGTCGTTCCGTCGAAGTTTTGCGTGCCCTGATTCTGATTATTGTAACCAAAGCCGGTATTAATAAATGTATAGTTATAGTCATTACCTGCGAACGCCATAGCTGGAGTGGAAAACAGTAATGAAATTAATAATATGCGAAGAGTCATCGGTTTAATCCCTGGTTTGCCGGGAGAGTAGTCAGTTAATAGGAGAGAAGTGGTAACAGATATACCTGCCACTATGGTCTTTTTGAGTGTTATTTTTTCAAAAAGTTCATCGAGCTGAGTCGATTCGATCTTCTTCAGGATGCATCATCTCAAGCAGTGTCGTAATAAATGCCTTCCTTTTGATCTGGTAGCCATTAACCTGCGGAGCTGTTGATAGCCAGCCGTTAACCCTTTGCTCAAAATCATGACGGCAAACATGGCAGGTCAATTTTATTTGCAGATGCTCAGTCAGTGCATGCAGGCGTTGTTGTTCAAGCTCGGTGGTCGAACCGTCATTTTCCCCGGATTTGCCTTCAGAGTGCAGAGCGATAAACTGCCTGGCTTTATTCAGGGTAAGCAGGCAGCGTATAAGCAAGCCATAAATACGTTCATCGGTATTTTTGGGGCTATTAAAAAGAAGGGTGCGGGGGACGTCAAATACCGGCCCGTTTTGCAATTGCTCTGTCAGCGGATCAAGGTTCTCAGCGAGGTGTTCCAGCGTACCATTGAGCAATCTGGTTTCCTCGGCAAACGACAAACACCATACCGGCCTGGCAACGCCGGGAACCTCAATGGCCAATCCTGTTGCATTTTGGGCTACCCTGGCGTCAACACTGACCTGAAACCCCAATGCCCTGGTCGCCAGATCACCATCTTCAAGGTCAATTTTGTAGGCGCTTGGCAGTTGAATCGCCGGACATCCCGGGACTGGTGAGATGATGATGCTTTTGGGGATGTCTGAATCCCTGTCGGTGTTAAGCGTCTGCAGCTTGGCAAGGAGTGTTCTGGCTGATTTTTCTGTCGTGCAGATAATGTCAATATCATTAAATGCTGAGCAGAGGTTCTGTAAAAAACGGGCGTAAGAACCGGTAATCAAAATGGCTGGATCGCTATAAGAACCATTGATTTCCTGAATAATTTCCAGTGTTTTCAGCGTTAGCGGAGTTAACTGTTGGGTCCACTTGTCCGGAACATCCGATCCGCCTGTTGTTGACAATGGTTCCAGAGTTTGAGCTGCACTGGCAGTCACTGCCCGGGTGACGCAGGTTTTTTCTGTTTCATCCCGGTATTCCCTGACCTGATAAGGGCGTTGGCATTCCTTCCCGGGACTGGCAACGGATACCTCTACCGTGTTTGTTCGTTTAAACAATAAATTATCCATTATATTGGCTTCAGGACTGTATTGTTCAAACCAGCGTCCTAAAGCATGCTGCCAGTTGCTTCTTTCAGGAAAACTCCGGAGGCATTCCAGAACCTGATCCCTATGGATTTGTCGTCCATCAACAGGCTGGCTCCTGACATAGCAGTACGCCAGGAAGAAAAAATGCAGGCGTGAGTTTTGAAATGAGCGCTTCAGTGCTTTGATGGATTGCAATACCTGTTGTGCTGACACCCTCTGATGATCAATGGTCAATTCATTCTGCATCGCCATGAATTTCAATATGCATTGCAGTCGTTGTTGCTCATCTTTGACCGGTGCGCTGTTTAAGATTTGCCAGGCCTTTTGCATGATATCCTGGGCTTCACTGGTTTCATCGCACTTATGAGATTGTTTCAGCTTTTTAATCAGATATCTGGTTTGCCCTGAAGAATGGTCTCCGGGTACTGCATCAAACGCTGCTAATACCTGCTGGTTATCCAGATAGTTGCCATGTAATTCTCGGGCATTCAATGCCAGCAGAGAGTAGAAAATAGCTCTTTCGAGCAACCAATTGCCCCGTTCATAATCCCGGATCACCGCTTCCGGTGTCACCTGTCGGTCATTCAATAGCAGGCCTCTCAGACAACATTCGGCCTTGAAGCGTGCTATGGCAAGTTGGCCATCCGGATTATCCGGGAACTCCATAACCACTGCATCCGCTATAACCTGCCTGCCACCCAACGGCAGGCCCCTCAGGCAACATTGCTGCTTAAATCGTGCCAGCGCCAGTGGTGCCCTGGCGGCCTGAAAATCCTTAACCACCGTATCCGGTGTGACCCGCTGGCCATTCAACGGCAGGCTTTTCAGGCAACATTCTGCTTTGAAGCGCGCCAGCTCCAGCGTTGCCCTGGCTGCCTGATAAGCCTTAACCACTGCACCCGGTGTGACTTTGTGGCCATTCAGCGCCAGGCCTCTCAGGCAACATTCCGCTTTGAAGCGTGCCAGCGGCAGTGTTGCATTGATTTCCAGGTAAGCCTTAACCACCGTATCCGGCGTCACCTGCTGGCCATTTAACGGCAGCCCGCTCAGGCAACATTGTTCCTTAAAGCGCACTATCCCCAGTTTGCCTTCCGGGTCATCCGGGAAATTCTCAATCACCGTATCCGGTGTGATCTGCCAACCATTCAGTAGCAGGCCCTTCAGGCAACACTCCTCTTTGAACCGCGCCAGTTCCAGTGTTGCTTTGGCTGCCTGATAACTCTTCACCACCGCATCCGGTGTGAGTAGCTGACCATTCACTGCCAGGCCCTTCAGACAACATTCCGCCTTGAAGCGTGCCAGCCCCAGTTTGCCTTCCGGACTATCCGGGAAAGCCTCAATCACCGCAGCCGCTGTGACCTGTTGGCCATTCAGGGCCAGGCTTCTCAGGCAACATTGTTCCTTAAAGTGCGCCACCCCCAGTTTGCCTTCCGGACCATCCGGGAAAGCCCTGACTACCGTATCTGTCCTGACAGGTTGGCCATTCAAGGTCAGGTTCCTCAGGCAGCATTCCGCTTTGAAGCGCGCTATCGCCAGCTGGCACTTGTTATTTCGACCTGGTTTTCGATTGAATTCCTGAATGACCTGATCCGGCGTTACTTTTCTATTGTTATGCAGAATGTTTTGTAAGCAGAGTCTTTGCAGGAAGAAGCCACCTCTGAGCGAGGTAGTATCATTGCCATAGGCACTAAGCACACCAGCTGAGGTGATTTGACGTCCTTGTAGTGGTGTTTTTTTCCAAAAGGCACTCTCAATACGCCTGGCCTCATCCATGGTGGAAGCTGTGCTTCTATGGAAGCGATGGCTGGAGATTCTTTTACCGTTAAATGTACTTGTGGAGCAGTCAGGCATCCTGCCTGAACCGGTTTGTCGGTCAGCCCGGGCAGCAGACTTTGGGTAGAAGTCGGTTGACGTGGGTGCTTTCAGAATAAAACCCTGCGCACTTGGCATGTAAATACCGCTGTTTGACCTCAAAGTGATTATTAGGTTCCATTTACGGCGTGCCAGGCTATGGTCATCAGCTAATTTGCCTCAACTGCTGTTTAAAGAAAGCTTTAGCATTGTCGAAGGTTAGTGCAAAGGATTTTTGGCAAAGCAGTGTGCAACTGACTGTAACTTGAACTGAGAAGCAAACTCGCCGGGAAAATATGATTTCATTTGGTTAACTACTTACATAAAAGAGAGATAGCGGAGAATGTATTATGCCAATATCAGGCCCCTTAGGCTCCAGGCCAACAGCAAGTAAGCCAGCTGAAGATGAACAGTCTGAATTAATTGACAGGCAGGAAACAGCAAGTTGGGGCAACAGGGGCGTAAGTGCCGATACCAACTCAACTCAGACTGCGCAGTCAGAAACTGAAAATCCGGATATTGCCAATGTAAGTCTTGGCCAGCGTTTTATTGAGAAATTGCCCCATAAACTTTTCACTCTATATCAGGCTTTGCGATTGAAAAGCCATGGTTATGGTTTTCAAACTGTAAACCGCCTGATGTTTGACATTCAAGCAAAACATGGCTCTTCCAAAGAAGCACATAGAGAGTTTAATGGGTCTGTACAATTTTATCTGAAGTTAAATAAAGTGTTCCGGAGCGTGGACAAAAACTTCCCGGAAAAAAAAATCAATATTGTACAGATTAAAAATTTTATAAAAGAGCTGCAAAAATATTATGGCTTTTCTGAAGAGCAGGCTTTTAAGCATTTTGAAGAAGTTTTATTGAAGACCAGAAGGATTACTCCCACAAAAGATCAAGCTCACTCAGAGATTGAAGAAGTATTATTTGAACCCATAATCAAGGCTGGGGTTGACCTTATGATGTATACTGTAAAGCTAAAAAGTTGGCATCAACCACGGCAGCAAGAATTTATTGATGCGGTTAACCTTCTGGGGCTGGAAAAAAACAACACACTGACAGAAGAAATCGTCGATCAAGCCTTTCAAGAATCAGCACTTAAATATCACTCTGAAGGAACGACTGATTCAGAAGCCTTCAAGGAATTTCAGGCAGCTCACGAACTGTTAACAGACGATAGAACTGACTTATCCCTTGTCAGCAAGATTATCAACTAAAAATTTATAATTATTGATGAGGATTAGTATCGATAACAGATAAGGGGCAGTTTTGGTTTTTATGGTGGACATTAAGCCTACCCCTCCATTTTCAATGGCTTTCGGATGGAACCACGAAGGTCACGAAGAGCACAAAGAAGAGATTTTCTTTTCCTTCGTGCTCTTTGTGTCCTTCGTGGTTTCATCTTTAACTTCCCGAAGAGGGGAGTAGGCGCTTAATGTCTACCCTAAGAGTTTTGGTTAACTACTTCAGGATGCATCATCGCAAGCAGTGTTTTGGTAAAGTCCTTCTTCTTGAGCTGATGATCATTAACAGGCTGAGTTGTCGATAGCCAGTGGTTAACTCTGTGTTCAAAGCCATGACGACAAACATGGCTATGTAATTTCGCTTGTAGATTTGCAGCGAGTGTATGAAGGCGCTGTTGTTCTTTTGCCTGCGGGGTAGTCTGGTCGTCAGGTTTTCCGGGTTTTCCGGGTTTTCCGGGTTTTCCTTCAGAGTGCAGGGCGATAAACTGCCTGGCTTTATTCAGGGTAAGCAGGCAGCGCATAAGCAAACCATAAATACGTTCATCGGTGTTTTGGGGCGTGTTAAAAAGCAGGGTTCGAGCTAAGCCAAATATTGCTCCTTTTTGCAATTGCTCTGTCAGCCAGTCAAGGTTCCTGGCAAGGTATTCCAGCGTATCGTTCAGTAATCGGGTTTCTTCCGTAAACGACAAACACCATACCGGCCTCTCAACGCCGGGAACGTGAATAGCCAATTGTGTGGTATTTCCATAGGCTACTCTGGCGTCAACACTGACGTGAAGCTCCATTGCTTTCCTCCCCAGATCACCGTCTTTAAGTTGAATATTGTAGGCGTGTGGCAGTTTAATGGCCTGACATCCCTCGATTGGCCAGATGGTGACGCTTTTGGTGATTTCAGAGTCCCAGTCGGTGTTCAGTGCCTGCAGCCTGTCAAAGAGTGTTCTGGAGGACGCTTCTTCTGTGCAGACAATGTCAATATCATTAAATGATGAGCAGAGATTCTGTAAAAAACGTCCGTAAGAACCGTTAATCAGCAGAGGGGGGGGAGTATAAGAACCATTGATTTCCTGAATAATCTCCAGTGTTTTCAGTGTTAGCGCATTTAACCGTGAAACCGGCTTGTCCGGGATGCCTGTTGTTGACCATTGCTTCAGGGTTTCAGCCATATAGACGGCAAATGTCTGGTGGATGGAAGCGGTTTCTGTTGTATACCGATATTCCCCGGGCTGGCAGGGGGGTGGGTCTTCCTTGCCCGGATTGGCAACGAATACCTCTGCCGATGTTGTGCTGCGCTCAGAGCGCTCGATAACGGGAATCACGTCGGGCAGGTGTTCTCTAGGCTTATGTCCGGTGTTCTTGCTGCTAACGGCAACAGATGCCTCCTGTTGACTGGCAAAGGTTGCATATCGGTGAGGACTGTCACTGGCATCGAGTAACTCATCCATTACACAGGCTTCGGAGCTGCATTCTTCAAACCAGCAGGTTAAAGCATGGCGCAGCCTGCTTCCTTCAGGAAAAATTTTAAGATACCTGATTACCTGATCCTTATGAATGTGCTGTCTGCCAATAGACTGTCTCGTGATACAGCAGTGCGCCAGAAAGAAGAAATGCAGGCGTGAATTCTTAAATGAGCGCCTCAGTGTTTTGATGGCATGGAATACCTGTTTTGCAGACACTTCCTGTTGATCAATTGTCCATTTATTCTCCATGGCCATGAATTTCAATATACATTGCAGTCGAGATTGCTCCTCGTCTTTGACTGGCACTTTGTTTAAGATTTGCCAGGCCTGTTGAAGTATATCCTGACCTTCGCTGGTTTCATCGTACCGATGGGATTGCTGCAACCTTTGAACCAGATACCTGGTTTGCCTTGAGGTATGATCTCCGGGTATATCATTAAACGCTGCCAATACCTCCTCGTTATCCAGATATTTGCCATTCAGTTCTCTGGCATTCAATGCCAGTAGCGAATAAAAAATAGCTCTTTCGAGCAACCTGCCACCGCGCTCATAATCCTTAACCACGGCATCCGGTGTGACCTGCTGGCCATTCAACAGCAGCCCCTTCAGGCAACATTCCGATTTGAAGCGAGCCAGCTCCAGCGTTGCCCTGATTGCCTTATAATCCCTGGCCACGGAGTCCGGTGTGACCTGTTGGCCATTCAACGGCAGCCCTCTCAGGCAACAGTCCGCTGTGAAGCGCGCCATCCCCAGTTTGCCATCCGGACTGTCCGGGAAACTCTTAACCACCTCATCCGGTGTGACCCGTTCACCATTGAGCCACAGATCCTTCAGGCAGCACGCCGCTTTGAAGCGTGCCAGTTCAAGTCTTGCCCTGGCGGCCTGATAATCCCCGACTACTTCCTCCGTTGTGACCTGCAGGTTATTCAAACACAGCCCCCTCAGGCAACATTCTGCTTTAAAGCGCGCCAGCGCAAGTTTTGCCTTGGCAGCCTGATACATTTCGGCCACTGAATCCGGAGTGACCGGCTGGCGATTTAACGCCAGGCCTCTCAGACAACATTGTTCCTTAAAGCGCGCCAGCTCCAGTGTTGCCTTGATTGCCAGATAACCCTTAACCACGGCATCCGGTGTGATCGGTTGGTCATTCAATGTCAGGCCCCTCAGGCAACATTCCGCTTTGAAGCGCGCGATACCCAGTCTGCTTTCCCGACCACCCGGGAAACCCTTAATCACCGCATCCGGTGTGACCGGCTGGCCATTTAACGCCAAGCCCCTCAGGCAACATTCCGCTTTAAAGTGCGCGTTGCCCAGTTTGCCTCCCGGACTACCCGGGAAATCCTTAACCACCTCGTCCGGGGTGACCCGGTTGCCAGCCAGTGTCAGGCCTCTCATACAGCATTCCGCTTTGAAACGCGCCAGCTCCAGCGTTGCCCTGGTGGCCTTATAATCCTTAACCACCGCATCCGGTGTGACCAGCTGGCCATCCAGCGTCAGGCCACGCAGACAACATTCTGCTTTGAAGCGCGCGCTCCCCAGTTTGCCCAACGGATTATCCGGGTAACCCCTGATCACCTCATCCGGTGTGACTTGCTGGCCATTGAACGACAGGGATTGCAGGCAACATTGCTCCTTAAAGCGTGCCAGCTCCAGTGGTGCTTTGGCCGTCTGATAATCTTTAATTACCTCACTCTGCCTGACCGGTCGGCCATTCAATGGCAGTTCCCTCAGGCAACATTCTGCTTTGAAGCGCGCTCTCCCCAGTCTGCCTTCCGGGCTATCCGGGAAATCCATAAACACCTCATCCGGTGTAACCTGCAGGTCATGCAGCGACAGGCCTCTCAGATAATAGTCCGCTTTGAAACGTGCGATCCCCAGTTTGCCTTCCGGACTATTCGGGAAAGCTTTAACCACCAGCTCCAGTGTGACCTGCTGGTCATTCAGAAGCAGGCCCCGCAGGCAACATTCTGCTTTGAAGCGTGCCAATCCCAATATTTCCCTGGCTGCCTGAAATTCCTTCACCACCTCATCCGGTGTGACCTGCCGCCCATTCAGCGGCAGCTCCCTCAGGCAACATTGTTCCTTAAAGCGTGCCAGCTCCAGTGCTACTCTGGTGTCCTGAAAATCCTTAATCACTGAATCCGGTGTGATCCGATGGCCATTTATCGGCAGGTTCCTCAGGCAGCATTCCGCTTTGAAGCGCGCTCTTGCCAGTTTGCCTTCCGGGCTATCCGGGAAAGCATTAAACGCCGCATCCGTTGTCACCTGCTGGCCATTCAACGGCAGGTTCCTCAGACAACATTCCGCTTTAAAGTGCGCTATTTCCAGTCTTGCGTTGGCGGCCTGAAACCCCTTCAATACCGTATCCGGTGAGACTTGCTGGCCATTCAACGGCATGCCTTCCAGGCAACATTCTTCTTTAAAGCGTACTATGCCCAGCTTTCCTACCGGACTATCCGGAAAAGCGTTAGCCACCGTATCCGGTGAGACCTGCTGGCCATTCAATGGCAAGCCGCTCAGGCAACATTGTTCCTGAAAGCGTGCTACTCCCAGTTTGCCTTCCGGATTATCCGGGAAAGCCCTGACCACCGCATTCGGTGTGACCTGCTGGCCATCCAGGCCCAGGCCACTCAGGCAGCATCGTTCCATAAAGCGCGCTATTCCCAGTTTTCCTTCCGTAGTATCCGGGAAGTCTTTAACCACCGCATCCGCTGTGACCCGTTGACCATTCAAGAGCAGTCCTTTCAGGCAGCATTCCGCTTTGAAACGAGCTATCGCTAATTGGCACTTGCTATTCTGACCCGGCTCCCGCTTGAATTCCTGAATGACCTGATCCGGTGTGACTTTTCTATTGCCGTTTGGAACGTTCTGTAAGCAGAGCTTTTGCAGGAAGAAGCCGCTTCTGAGTGACGTTACATCGCTGCTATATGCTTTAAGCACCTCAGCCGGGGTTGTCTTACGTTCTTGTAACGGTTTATTTTCCCAGAAGACGTCTTCAATATTTTTGCCATCATGCCGGGGGGGACTTGTGCCTCTGCAGGACTGATGGTTTGAGACTTTTTTACCGTTAAATGTGCTTCCGGGGCGGTCAGGCATCCCGCTTGAACCGGTGTCATTCCGGCGGTCAGACTTTGGGCGGGAGTGGGTGGATGTGGTTGCTTTCAGAATACCTCCTGCACCCAGGAGGCTGACCGAGAATAGACTGCCCTACGCGGCAACTGCTCCTGCGTTGCTCTAGCTCCTGCATCCATGCAGTCGTGCGGTGGCAGCAAATTGGTCTAAAAAGTCGGAAATTTTTAGCAAATAGAACCACTATTTACTAAAAATTTTCGACGTTTTATCCTCAATTTTCTGCCATCCTCGCTACGGGGGTGCCTAGACGGGCGCTATTCTCGGTCAGCCTCCTGGATTATTAATGTCGCTGTTTGACCTCAAAATGATTGTCAGGTTCCATTGATGGTGTGTCAGGTGGAGGAGCAAAGATGCTCCATTGCAGGTTGATCAGAGTCAGTCTGCGGAACAGCTCTCCTGCGTCCAAAGTACAACCGCTTTCTTTTAACCGTTAAATGTTTATACTGTATAAATAAACAGTTAATGAGTTTGAGTGGCATGAAGCCGATCCAGATCTTTTCACGACCTTTGCCAGAGACATTGCCCTTTTACCAGAGCCCGGCTGCCTGTGGCTTCACCAGCCCGGCAGCTGACTACCTGCAAGATACGCTCTCCCTTGACCAGCTGTTAATCCGTCATCCGGCAGCAACCTTTTTTGCCCGGGCCCAGGGTCAATCCATGAAAGGAGCGGGCATCTTTGATGGTGACATTCTGATTATTGATCGTTCCCTCACTCCGGGAGACGGTGATGTGATACTGGCCTTGCTGGACGGTGAGCTGATTGTAAAACGCCTGGTCTATTGCCATGGCAAACCGGAATTGCACTCGGAAAACCCTGACTACCCTGCGATTAAACTGGATTCTGAAGAAGGGCTCAATGTGTGGGGTGTGGTCACTGAAGTTATTCACCACCTGCGATGAAGGACGTTATTGCCCTCTGTGATGCCAATGCTTTTTACTGTTCCTGCGAGCAGGTCTTTAATCCGTCCCTGCTGGGTAAAGCCCTGGGAGTACTCAGCAATAATGATGGCTGTATCGTTGCCAGAACAGCGCAACTCAAAGCCCTGGGCGTTGCTATGGGGACACCGGCGTTCAAGGTCAGGGATCAGGTGGCCCGTGGTGAAATCATACTGAAAAGCTCCAACTATGCGCTGTATGGCGATATGTCCTCCCGCTTTATGTCGGTGCTGGAACAGTTCAGCCCGAAGCTGGAAGTGTATTCGATCGATGAAGCCTTTGTTGAACTCTCCGGTTTCCCGCTGGCAAACCTGCATGCCATAGGGTTGGATATGAAACGGCGGGTATTCCAGTGGACGGGGCTGCCAATTGGTGTGGGCATCTCAACCACCAAAACACTGGCCAAACTCGCTAACTATGCGGCCAAGAAATTTCCGGCAACCGGTGGTGTTGTGGATTTAACCAGCCCGATACGCCAGCAGCGGTTAATGGCAATCACCCCGGTTGGTGAGGTATGGGGAGTGGGCCGACGCATAGGAAAACGGCTGGAGGCGGCAGGTATTCATACTGCTGCACAACTGGCGAACGCCAATCGTCGATGGATCAGGAAACAGTTTTCTGTGGTGTTGGAACGGACGGTCTGTGAACTTCAGGGGGAGTACTGTATTCCCTGGGAAGAGGGGAGTTCAGCCAATAAGCATCAGATTATGTGTTCCCGGAGCTTCGGCCAGCGGGTCACCACCAGGCAGGCACTTCATGCCGCATTGGCCAGCTTTATCTGTCGCGCCTGCGAGAAACTCAGAAAACAACAGCAGTATTCCCGTGAAGCCATCATCTTTATCAGGACCGATCCCTTTAAGGCCAATCTCCCGCAAACCGGACGGAGTCTGAAGCTGATGGTCCCATCGCCCACCAGTGATAGCTCGGTTTGGCTGCAACAGTTAAATCCGGCTTTGGACGTGCTGTTTCAGGAAGGTTACGAGTATAAAAAGGCGGGCTTTGCCCTGGTGGATCTTTGTTCCGGTGCAGGTTTTCAGGGAGACTTGCTGACGGCAGCGTCAATTCCGGAAAATACCCGGATGATGACAGTGCTGGATGCCATTAACCAGCGCTTTGGGAGCCAGACACTCCGGCCTGCATCAGTGGGCTTCCGGGCGCAGCCATGGCATATGAACCAGCAGGTGCTGAGTCCTTCTTATACGACGCAATGGCCGGAGATTATGAAAGTTCAGACGTGATCTGGCAAAGGTCAGAGAAGCCACTCTTAGCCTCCTAGGCATTGAGTTCACTTTGATGGATTAATGCATCAAGCCCGGCCATAAACTGGGACGGGCTCAGGTCCCGGGTGCTGAAAATATCCAGCCTCAATTGGGAGCGGCGATATTTAAACCGAAAATCCAGGATGAAGCGTGGGTCGTGAGCATAAAATTTCTCCCTCACTTTGATCAGTTTCCTTAGTTTGCCCTGAAGATCATGCCTGTGTTCATAAAAGTGTTCTTCAACGATTGGCTGGATAAGAAGACCCCACAACTCAGCCCGGTTATCTTTTGGACAGGCACCGATATTCCAGCAGTTAGACGTCAGATCAATAATGTTTTCGATCTCATGATTGTCGCTGTATTCACTGAGCAACGGCTCAGCCCAATCCGCAATAATGCCGGAGAGCCCCGGGCCTTCAAAGGAGGGTTTCTGACCAGCACAGAGAAACGCCAGTCGGGAAAATATACGCTTTAAACGGTTAATCATGGTATGCAAAGTACACTCACCGAAATGAATGGTATTCTGCCCTGTAATGCCCTGCAAAGGATTACTCAGGGAAGCAGTCATGCCCATAAATGTAGTCAGTGTTCACTGTGTCAGCATCACTTTTACTCTCCAGTCAGATTTGATTGAGTCAGTGCCAGAAGTGCAGGATCAGTGTGATCATAATCGCAATACCAACTAATAAAACGATTGATTTGATAATGTGCTCCTGATTTTTTTGTGGCTGCTCATTATCAGAAGGTGAGTCTGTGTTTTTCAGTAAAAAGGGAACAAGGTCGGCCATAACCAGAAAGCAGGTCAGGAGCAGGACGGATACAACAACAGTTTTTATCATTGTTTGAACACTCCGGTTATTTTTTGAACGAAAGAACTAAGCAGTGAATTTGATGTATGACATAGATAGATGACTCTATGCTTTTTATCCAGATTGTTTGCATCAAGGCCTGAAAACGATTCACGTTACTTTTAATGTCTGCGTTTCATGCGGGAATACACTTACCTTTCTTCGGGAATTGTCTTATGCTGGGCAGCTTCGGGCTTAAGAATGAATAAGGAGTTGCCCATGGCAGATGCATCGTATGTTCCTCCCAGGGTATGGACCTGGGAAAATGAGAATGGTGGCCAGTTTGGTGGCATTAACCGGCCAACCGCCGGTGCCCGTTTTGACAAGCCGCTGCCTGTTGGCAAGCATCCATTCCAACTTTATTCACTGGCAACCCCGAATGGTGTGAAAGTCACCATACTGTTTGAAGAGTTGCTGGCGCTGGGGATTAAAGAGGCCGGGTACGACGCTTTTCTGATTGACATTATGGCAGGTGATCAGTTTGGTTCGGGCTTTGTTGGCATAAATCCTAACTCGAAGATTCCTGCCCTGGTGGATCGAAGCGACGGTGTGGAGATACCGGTATTTGAGTCAGGAGCCATCCTCCTTTATCTGGCTGAAAAATTTAATGCGTTTATACCAGCACAACCCGCCAGGCGGGCACAGTGTCTCTCATGGCTGTTCTGGCAGGTAGGCAGTGGTCCATACCTGGGAGGCGGCTTTGGCCATTTCTATGCTTATGCGCCGGAAAAATACCAGTACCCTATTGATCGCTTTGCCATGGAGGTCAAGCGTCAGCTGGATATGTTAAACCAGCATCTGGCAAACAATACCTATATCTGTGGCGATGATTATACCATTGCGGATATGGCAATCTGGCCATGGTACGGGGCCTTGGTCGAAGGCAAAATTTACGATGCTGCAGAGTTTCTTCAGGTGGATAGCTATCAACATGTTGTTCGATGGTCCAGCCAGATTGGGCAGCGAGAGGCCGTTCAACGTGGGAAAATGGTCAACCGCACCTGGGGTGAACTGTCCGGGCAGCTGAGAAACCGGCATGATGCTTCTGATTTTGAACTCAGGACCCAGGATAAACTGGAAGCTTCAGAATAAATTCGCAATATTCCAGAACCACAAAATAACGGAATGGTGAAATTTTCACCGTTCCGTTATAACGGTGTGAAGCATAAGAAATAACGTTTCTATCCTATCTTTAACTCCACTTTTAATTCCACTTTGACCGAGATTCAGTTAGTAACTTCAAACGAAGGCGTAATAGGCTGCCTGTTAGCTAAATGATTATCTGTAGAAAAATGGAACAAAATTCATTAACTGTTATCTAATAAGAATTATCAAAAGGATCTATATAATGAATTTCCCAGTCTTAGTTGATTTAGCCAGCAATTATCGAAACAGGCAGCCAGACGTAACTCAGGAAAAACAACCGGCACATTCTCTAAAAGCAGATTCTCTAAAAACTGCGCCACAGCTCGATATTTCCATTGATAATCTGACTTGCGATCTGGTGTTGCCTGCTGACCATCTACAGCCTGCTGATGCCCGTGGGAATTACCCTGCACGGGTTAAAGCATTTTGCCGGGGTCTGATGACTACAGCCTGTTGTGCGAATCCCATCAAAACAGACTGCCTGAAGCCGGTGCATGTCAACCATCAGCAAATAGAAGAAAGGAAAGTCTGTCCATTATTCAAAGGCGGCCTGTCTGAGTTAGTAAAATTATGGGGTCTTGTCGTCGAAGCAAAGGAGGTGGCAAATCAGGAAAGACCGACCAATGCCCTGCCTTTTCAGGAACTGCAACGACAACTCATTATTACTCAGGATACAGGGCCAACGCTGACCAGCGAAGGGCAGAGAACACTGAATGAAGGCGTGATATTGTCATTGAAGTACGGATGGTATGATTTTTTAGAACGGATACAATTCATCGCTGAAAGCACTGGGGCAGAGTTCACAGAGGATGCCCGGACAGCACTGAGTAACGGTCTGGTACAGGCAGTAGATCACCTTCTTTACGATCAGGCAATGCTGTTACTGTCCTTCATTGTAAGCACTAGGACAGAGCTGACGAAGGATGCCCGGATAGCACTGAGTAACGGTCTGATAGTGGCAGTAGATAACCGTCTTTACGATAAGGCAAAGCTGATACTATCCATCATTGTAAGCACTGATACAGAGCTGACGAAGGATGACCGGATAGCACTGAGTAACGGTCTGATACTGGCAGTGGATAACCGTCATTACGATAAGGATAAGCCAGAGCTGTTACTATCCATCATTGTAAGCACTGAGACAGAGCTGACGGAGGATGCCCGTATAGCACTGAGTAACCGCCTGATACTGGCATTAGATCACCGTCTTTACGATGAGGCAGAGCTGTTAAAATCCGTCTTTGTAAGCACTGAGACAGAGCTGACGGAGGATGCCCGGATAGCACTGAGTAACCGCCTGATACTGGCAGTGGATAACTGTTATTACGATAAGGATAAGCCAGAGCTGTTACTATCCATCATTGTAAGCACCAAGACAAAGCTGACTGAGGATGACCAGAGAAAACTGAGGGGACGTATGGTATGGGCAGCAGCTTTCCAGAACTACGAGCTGGTAGAACAGTTAGTATCCATCATAAAGGGTACCGGGGTAAAGCTGACGGACGATGACATAAGCAAACTGAATGAATCTTTGGAGAAGGCCATAGCTGACAATCATTACGATGGCGCAGAGTGCTTAGCAGGCGTCATTCTGGCCCTGGGGGCAACGCTAACGGATGGGGTTCTGGATAAACTGAATGAAGCTCTGGAGCGGGCAATAGTGACTGACCGTTACGATGACGCAGAATGTTTATATGGCACGATTTTGAGCGCGGGGGCAAAGCCGACGGACAAAGTCCACAGGGCACTGGATAGCAAACTGAAATGGGCAAAAGATCACGGTCATAACGATATACAAGAGTTGTTACAACTGATGATTCAAGGCAGAGCAATCAGCGAAATTCAGAAACGCAACGGTATGTGGGAACTGCTCGATACTGTAATGAATCCATTTCAGTAGGCCCGCAGTGACTGCCCGGATGTATTCCGGGCATCTGAATCTGATTTTTAATTTCACCGCCATCCTGTAAATACGGGTAAATGACCTATTCTTCCTAGCCCGGAAGAATAATGTCTTATGGTTGTGATGTTATGAAACTTTATCAATTAATTATCCTTTTATTACCATCGATTGTCCTGGGTAAACCAATCGGCCTTGAACGGTTTACCCCTCCACCTTACCCCGAGGTGCCGGCCCATCCTCAGCCTGAAGGGCCGTTATACCCACCCCCGCAGGATTACTTATATCATGGTTATAGAACAGATCTCGCACCTGCCTATACGCCGCCGATGTCCCCAGATTTATCCTCCTTTACTGCCTGTCAAATACCAGCCGGAACCTATCGTTTTGATGCTTACAGTATTGCAAAAACTGAAAAACTATGGCTCTCTGAACTGGTACTTTATCTGCATATCAGCCACGCGGGCATAATGGTAATGCGTTGCAGACTTAAGCCAAGGGGTGGCCGTGAAGAGCAGTATGTAGTGATCCCCTATAGCAGTAATGCCGATCTGGTAAATGTTTGCAGTGGGGTCAATTTCAGCTTTTTCTTTAAGGGGATTAATGTCTATGGGAAGACCTTAAACGGAAATCTGTCCGGGCATCTGAGCAGGGATGGCAGCAAGAACAATTACCACATTACTGCTGATGGTTGGATGGAGCGTTACGATACCTCATACAATTCAAGAGTGACCATTAATCTGACAGGGCAGCAGTTTGACTTTGTCTACCCATACATTAAATAGCGAACTGTGCACCTCGTTTCCACACAGAGCGGGGAAACGAGGTGTGGTCAGTCTATCGAACCATGTGCAGGAAATGCATGTGCTTTTCATACTGATCGATAATATCACCAATCACCTGATCACTGGTCCAGCCCATGATGTCGTAACCCTGGCCGCCTTCTCTCAGGAAAACTTCGGCACGGAAGTATTTGCGTTGTTCTTCATCTTCTTCGTCCAGTATAAAACTGGGCTGAAGGTAAGAGCGGGGCGTCACTTTGTAAAAGAAGTCCACTTCATCGCCGTGGAGTACCACCAGGCTGGGTATCTGTTTTTCGGTATCCAGTTGAATCGTGCTTTCTACCCCCTGTTTGCCCAGTTCTGATGCGACGGACTCCATAGCCGGAAGCGCAACATCCTGAATAAAGCGATTGACATGGGCCCGTCGGGGAAAGCTGACCATCGTCGCCAGCCGGTTCTGCCAGGGGATCGGTTTATGACCCACTTTGGGGGTGAGTGTGGTTCTTTCCAGGCTGGCTCTCTTGGCAGCATCAACAGCCAGCGCTTTCAGCAAGCCATAAGCCGACACCAACAGCACAATGGAAAAAGGCAGTGCTGAGGCGATGGTCACCGTTTGCAGGGCCTGCAGGCCACCGGCCAATAACAGCACCATGGCTACAATACCAATCAGGCTGGACCAGAACACCCGCTGCCAGAGCGGCGTTTTACTGTTGCCCCCGGAGGCGAGCATATCGACAACCATGGCACTGGAGTCGGAGGAGGTGACAAAAAAGATCACGACCATGGCAATGGCCACCATCGAGAGTACATTTGAGAACGGGAAATATTCCAGGAACCTGAACAGCGCGATGGGTACATCGGTTTCTACGGCCTGACCCAAACCGGCCATTCCCCGGTTCATGATCATATCGATGGCGGTATTGCCAAAAGCAGTCATCCAGATCAGGGTCAGGCCTGTTGGTACGAACAGAACGCCGGTAACAAACTCGCGGATGGTTCTGCCCCTGGAAATACGGGCAATAAACATACCGACAAACGGTGACCAGGAGAGCCACCAGGCCCAATAGAACAGCGTCCAGCCGCCAAGCCAATCGGTGGGCTCATAGGCGTAGAGATTGAAGGTTTTACCGACGATGTCAGACAGATAACCACCGGTATTTTGCACGAACATCTGCAACAACAGGACGGTGGGTCCGAGCAGTACCACCATCACTAATAACATCAGTGCCAGTAGCAGGTTGGCTTCTGAGAGGCGTCGGATGCCTTTATCAAGGCCTGTCGCCACAGAAACAGTGGCCAGTGCTGTGATGACCACAATCAGAATAACCTGTGTCTGTGTGCTGATGTCGATACCGAAAAGGTAGTTCAGCCCCGAGTTAACCTGCAAAACCCCATAACCCAGCGCAGTTGCAACACCAAAAATGGTGCCCAGTATGGCAAACACATCAATGGTATGACCGGGAATGCCATAAATACGGTCACCGATGATGGGGTAAAGGGCGGAGCGGAGAGTGAGCGGCAAGTTATGCCGGTAACCGAAAAAGGCAAGAATCAGCGCCACGATAGCATAAATCGCCCAGGCATGAAGGCCCCAGTGAAAGAAGGTGAGCTTCATGGCTTCTCTGGCGGCTTCCACCGTACCTGGCTCACCCAGTGGTGGAGAAAGAAAGTGCATTACCGGCTCGGCGACACCGAAAAACATCAGGCCGATGCCCATGCCCGCAGAAAAGAGCATGGCGAACCAGGAGCCAAAGCTGAATGAGGGTTCGGCATGATCAGGGCCCAGTTTTATATCACCATATCGGGATAGCCCCAGAAAGGCGACGCACAGAAGGATCAGGGCCACCGCCATAACATAAAACCAGCTGGCGTTGGTCATGATGCTGGACTGGAGATGCGTAAAGCGGCTATTGGCATCTTCAGGGAAAAAAACCGTATAGCCCACCAGTAAAAGTATTAAAATGGCTGAGCCAAAAAATACGGGTGGGTTGATAGTTTGCCTGGAAGGCATAGAGATTTCCGGTTGGGACATGTTGCTGGCTCTTGCTGAATAGTCAAAATCAATTTGATCGTTTGGGTTTGGAGCTATGTGCAAGAAGTCCGTCAATGCTCTGAGGGGGTGAACATGAAGAGGATCCTGTATACAACTTTAAATAGGAGTCTAGGTGAAATATATTACAGTTCAAACTATTTGAGATCAAATTGTGTTTGTTTTGCGATTTATTTTGTGGCAAATAAACACGCCTGTTTTCTAAACCTCTTCGATGAGTGAATTGTATGACTGAACCGTGTTACTGGACTGACGTACTTATTTCTCTAAGGCGCATAATACGTGCAACGGATCTGCACTCGAAACGTATGATCAAAGCCTGTGGCCTGACCACCCCCCAGATCATGGTTTTGAAGGCAATCAGTGATCTTGGTGATGTGACGGTCAAGCGGATTTCCCAGGATGTTTCCCTGAGTCAGGCGACAGTAACCACTATTTTGAATCGTCTGGAAGAGCGGCAGTATCTTGAGAGAGTCCGAAGTGTCAGTGATAAACGAATTGTTAACGCACGGTTGACTGAGCTCGGACGCTCTGTATTGGCAACAGCACCGGCGCTACTGCATGAACAGTTTATTGAGCGTTTTGAGGCACTGGAGCCCTGGGAGAAAACCCAGGTTCTGTCGTCTTTGCAGCGGGTTGCAGCCATGATGGATGCCGAGTCCATTGATGCCGCGCCGCTTCTGGATATCGCCGGGACAGAACCTTAGCTGTTTGATTTTTGGCCTTTTTCCCTGGGGTGTTGGTAAAAGTAATTTGAAATCTAATCATTAGAAGTGTAAGTTATTGCCCCAGCTGATATACGGGAAAGTACAGTTAAGTGCTCGGCGCTGGAAAATGGGCTTAAAAATTTCTGCTGTTAATCTGTGTACGGAAAACCGCAGGAGCAGAAATTCTTAATCCCTTTACACCATATAGCCAGGAAGGCGCTGCCCGGTATCAGAAACGGATGAATAAAAACAGGATTGCACATGCTAAAAAGAAAATTGTCTGCCGCTGCCTTACTGGCTGCTTCCCTCCCTTTTGCCGCCTCTGTGTCAGCTGATGAATGCGGTGATGTCACTCTCGCCGATATGAACTGGAACTCGGCAACGCTGATAGCACACGTTGATCAATTTATCCTTGAGAATGTCTTTGGCTGTAATGTGGAGCTGGTGCCCGGCGACACCATGGCGACAGGTACCTCCATGGTTGAAAAAGGAGAGCCGGATATCGCGCCGGAAATGTGGAGTAACTCCATGAGGCAGGCTTTCGATAAAGGTGTCGAGGAAAAACGCCTTCGCTATGCTGGCAATTCGCTGTCAGAAGGCGGTGAGGAAGGGTTCTGGGTACCGAAATACATGGTGGAAAAAGACCCTGAGCTGAAAACCATCAAGGGTATTAAAGGGAAGGCAGCCATCTTCAAGCATCCGGAAGATTCAAGCCTGTCCGCTTTTTACGGTTGCCCGGCGGGCTGGAACTGCCAGATTAATTCTGGCAATTTGTTCAGGGCGCTGGAGCTGGAAGAGCATGGGTTTGACCTGGTTGACCCGGGTTCCGGTGCCGGTATGTCCGGGGCTATTGCCAAAGCCTATGAGCGGGAAGAGGCCTGGTTTGGCTATTACTGGGCACCTTCGGCGGTACTGGGCAAGTATGAAATGGTCAAGGTGGATTTCGGTTCCGGTGTTGATGTGGATGAATTCATCAACTGTACCACTAAAGAAGATTGTGAGTCTCCGAAAGTCACTATGTATCCGCCATCACCGGTCAATACCATTACCACCGAACGTTTCGCGGTTAAAGCACCGGCAGCTTATGAGTACCTGGCAGGGCGCTCGTTTACCAATCAGCAGATGAATGAGCTGTTGGCCTGGATGGAAGAAAATCAGGCGGATGGTGAAATCGCCATGGAGCATTTCCTGACCAACTATGAGTCCGTCTGGTCCCAGTGGTTGCCTGCTGATGTGGTGGCAAAAGTAAAGCAAGAGCTTGCGGCTCTCTAAAGTCATCACTAGTGCAATTGATGGGTTTATTTATTGACCTCCAAACTCCGTTCGTCTTGAGCGGAGTCGAAAGGCGTAAACTCCATACTCTGAATACTGTGCCAATCACCCATAATAAAGGCTGAAGTGTATGGCTAAGGAATCCTGGGTTACTGAGTTTCCGGATATGGATCGCAGTGACCTGATCGCTTTGCGAAAGACTCTGGATGGTGCCTACCGGGAGTTTTCCCGTGAGCATGGCGATTTGATTGAGTCGTTTTTTGACCCGTTACTCTCTTTTCTTGTCTGGTTTGAAAACCTGCTGATCAGCTCTCCCTGGTTACTGATACTGGCGGTTATCACCGGTTTGGCCTACGCCGCCAGCCGTTCCTGGAAGCTGTGCCTCGGTGTTGTCTGTTCCCTGCTGACCATTGGTTATTTTGGTATGTGGGAAAATACCATGAGAACCTTGAGTGTTATCACGGTATGCACCTTGCTCTCCCTGGTGCTGGGCATTCCAATCGGTATCGCTATGGCCCGTTCCGACCGGGTGCAGAAGCTGGTAACGCCGATGCTGGATATCATGCAGACCATGCCGGCATTTGTTTATCTGATTCCGGTGGTGATGTTGCTGGGGATTGGCAAGATTCCCGGTGTGATCGCGGTGGTTATTTATGCCATTCCGCCGGTTATTCGACTGACCAACCTGGGGATTCGTCTGGTGGATAAAGAGGTATTGGAAGCCGCTACCGCCTACGGTGCCAGCCCGTGGCAACGGTTGTGGGGGGTACAGCTGCCACTGGCAATGCCCACCATTATGGCCGGTATTAACCAGACCATAATGATGGCGCTGGCCATGGTGGTGATTGCTTCCATGATTGGCGTCAAAGGCCTGGGGCAGCCGGTACTGAAATCCATTACTAATCAGTATTTCACCCTGGGGCTGCTCAATGGTCTTGCCATTGTTGCGCTGGCGATCATCTTTGACCGGGTTTCTCAGGCTTATGCCCGCAGAACCCAGAAACATCTGGGAGGTGCTGAGCATGCATAACAAGGACCATAAAAAGCCTCTGATCCAGATTCGTGGCCTGTACAAATTATTCGGGAAACAGCCTGACAAGGTCATGTCCCGGGTTCATCAGGGGGAATCCAAAGATCAGATTCTGGCTGATACCGGACATACGCTTGGGCTCAGGGATATCAACCTGGACGTCAAGGCGGGCGAGATTTTTGTGATTATGGGGCTTTCCGGATCCGGTAAGTCCACCTTGATTCGCCATTTTAATCGTTTGATCGATCCCACTGAGGGGGAGATCCTGGTGGATGGCACCGATATTACCCGGTTTTCCGCCAAAGAGCTGGAAAGCTTTCGACGTCAGAAGATGTCCATGGTCTTTCAGCGTTTTGGTCTGATGCCTCACCGGACAGTCATAGATAATGTTGCCTATGGTCTGTCGGTTCAGGGTGTTGGCAAAGCCGAGCGACTGAAGAAAGCGGAACAATGGCTGGATACTGTGGGGCTGGCTGGCTACGAGCAGCAATACCCCTCCCAGTTGTCGGGAGGGCAGCAACAGAGGGTTGGTCTGGCCAGGGCGCTGTGCACCGATGCGGAAATTCTATTGATGGACGAAGCTTTCTCCGCCCTGGATCCACTGATTCGCAGTGAGATGCAGGATCAGTTGATCGGGCTGCAAAGTAAGCTCCAGAAAACCATTGTTTTTATTACCCATGACCTGGATGAAGCCCTGAGGCTGGGCGATCGCATTGCCATTCTGAAAGACGGTGAGCTGGTCCAGCAGGGGGCTCCGGAAGATATTCTGTTGAATCCGGCCACGGATTATGTGGAAGCGTTTGTTAAGGATGTTAACCGTGCCCGGGCATTGACCGTAGAAACGGTGATGAAACCTCCGGCCTGCCGCATTACCGCGGAAACCATTGATGAGGCCTTGAGTCAGATGAAAAAGACCTCTGAAGACTTTGGCTATTACGTTAATGATGAAGGCTATCAGGGTGTGATTCTTCAGCAGACCCTTGAGCAGGCCGTGCAGAAGGGGAGTCACAAGAAGGTCACCTCGATATTGATTGAGACGGTGCCGACTATTCAGGCAGACTCAATACTGGAGTCCGTTATTCCCGATACCCTGGACACCGACTTTCCCCTCCCCGTTGTTGATGACGATGGGCAGTTGCAGGGGCAGCTTTCCCGGTCCAGTCTTGCTGAAGTTCTGGGGGATGTTTCCATTGGAGTAAATCATTAATCAGGCAAAAGACATTAATGATAAACTCTTCTTCAGGCATGACTGTCACCGGCTATTAAGCAATCTGAAAAGTAGAACAGATTGTCGAATAAGGTTTTCCCCGTTAAGTAGCTGGCCATATGGAATCGAATATTTCTGGCTACTTGGGCTGGTACTATGCGAGGCACAACGCAGGGAGCATAGCCGTAGCTATGTGACCGGAGTTGTAACGAAGCAGAGTGCCGGCACAAGGAGTCAGAAATATATGATTTCATATGGTTAGCTACTTACTGGTAAGGGGAAAACTGCGCTCGGGCATGGGTGTCTTGCAGAAGGAATCCCCCACTATAATCGCAAGCGGTGAGGCGTCCATCCGCTTAGTGGTGGGAGGATGTCAAACTTTATACAGGTGCTGAATCATGGTTGTATATCGGTAATGGATAATTTTTCAGGGTTGTCATCGACATTAGCTAACTTCATCCCTGGTCCTGGCAACCAGCAAGATGCTTCACTTAATACGGCTCCTGCCAAAAGTGCAGCGTTTGGGGAAAGATCCGCATCTGTACTTGACCCCGGCGATCTGCAGCAGGACAACCTGAAAATTGATCCCCGCTCAGATGGCGTAGCTGATGTGCTTTTCAAGGATCTGGCAAAGCGTCTTATCAAGCCTTCTGAACTAGACGACATGTATAGTAAGGATAGCGTTAACAAGCTGGAAGAATTCAGTGAAATGGTGTTGCTATCCAGCATGGATAAAACAAAAATATCGGCTTTGTTGACGAAACATCAGATTAATCGATTAAAAAATCCTAATGTTTTAGCAATGGAAGCAATTTATTATAAAAATTTGAAAAAATACACGAGTGCATTTATTCAGGAAATTTATAATATTGCCAACAATAGCAAGCTTGACCAATCATACAGAAACCATATTTGCCTGATGGCGATAGCCATTTATAACTTTTTGGATGAAAACGGCCATAAAACCATAGCGCAGACTATGCAGTTTTCTGTTACTGATATTTATAGCGTTCCTCTTTCAGCTCTTTATTTTCTGAGACTTGGCCAATCGCTGCTATATTCATCCGTTAATGATCCAATAGGTACACTGAAAGGTTATGAATGCCCGGTTAAACAAGGTGAACTGAGCTTTCAGGATTTGAAACTCCTTGGTAATTTACGGCTTTGTGTTATTGCAGACCAGGTATATACCAATATGCAGGAGGACAAGACAACTTCAGAACCGGTGATGACTATAACCAGAGCTTGTCATCCCGGGGATATTGTCAGCATTTATCATCAGATCAATACTTTCCGTCAGCGTTCAGAGTTGAAAGATTTATTAGCGAACCCATTCTCGGAATCGATCGTCATTCATCATGCACTGTCACAACTGGAAACTGCCTTATCTGAAGAAGATTACGCTTGTGTATCTGACACGCTATGGCAACATCATTGCCACAGCATACAAAATAAAATTGGCAAAAAAACTGTTAATACTGAGCTATAAAGGTGTATAACCGGCAGTAACGCCGCCATCGATAGTGAAGATGTTGCCAGTAATGAACGATGCCTCATCTGAGCATAACCACACCACCGCATTCGCGACCTCATCAGGCATTCCAAGTCTCTTTAGCGGATGAAAGTCGGCCAGGGCCTGACGACATTCATCTGACAACGAGGCCGTAACATTGGTCAAGATCCCACCCGGGGCCAGTGCATTGACCCGAATTCCCTTTGTGGCATATTCCAGTGCCGCCACTTTTGTTAAACCAATTACTCCATGTTTGGCAGCGGTATAAGCGGACAACCCCGACGTCCCCACCAAGCCTGCCACTGATGACATATTGATAATCACACCCCGACTACAGGCGCTCATCATGACCAATTCATGTTTCATGCAAAGCCAGGTTCCGGTCAGATGCGTAGCAATAGTTGCATTCCAGCTTGCCGTGGAGGTATCTGTCAGCGACTTGGGAATACAATAGTTGCCAGCATTATTGAATGCACAGTCGAGGGTTCCGTACTGGTCACGGATAACTGCAAACATCGACCGAACCTCATCCGGATTGGAAACATCCGCCCGAATAAACATTCCGTTACCGCCCAGACGACGAATGGCATCAACAGTTTGTTCCCCGGCATCCTCATGCCTGCCACAAACCAGCACCGTTGACTTGTTTCTGGCAAAAGCAAGGGCTGTTGCCCTTCCTATTCCTGAAGTACCGCCAGTGATAAGAACGACGCTTCCACGTTTATCTGGAACACTCATAACGCCTGTAGCCTCCAGAATTAATTAACACAGGTAAACCCCAGGCTATGCCGGGGCGACTCGCATAGGTTCTAACGTTAGGATACTTCTTGATTATCTAGCCTGGATATTTCATAAACATGCTCCCGTTCTCGCTTGTCCTTTGCCGCTCTAAGGGAGTTTTGTTCAGTCGACCGTACTCCCCGGTACGGCGCTCCCTCACAAAATCCCTTAGAGCAACAAAGTCCTCGGCTTTGGCATCCTGCGTCGCCCTACCTCCCACATCCATGTGGTCGTGCGCGAGATTCGGGGCAGTTTATGAAATATCAGGGCTAGCATATCTATCTTCGAGAATTTTCTTTAAATTATTAATCTCAATATTATGGGCGCTATACATTAAGCCAAACGCTTTTGCATACAAAGGATCATTTAAATACCGGGCATGGCCATAAGTTATCCATAACAAGACAGAACCAGGCCTGCCAAGCAACGGTTGAGCATCCAACAACTGGCACTGGTAATCCATCCAGAGATCATCAGGATTGTCATGCCCTACCAGCCAATTGATTCGATACTCTTCCCTGCAAACAAGGCAACGTAAAAAGACCCTGCCAGCAGGTGCCAATGACTCGTCTCCCTCATAGATATCATCTTTGGCAATCCGCAGATTTTGTATGGACATCGTCCACTCTTCCAGGTTCCTGATATCGCTGACATATTCAAATGCATCAACAGTGGAAACCTGTTCAAAAACCGCCATATTAGCAACATACTGAGTGAAAAACTCACCGGGCTTTCGGGCAACTTCCGAGTCAGGCAATATAAATCTTTCCCGCAATTCATTAGTCGTATAATTTCTTGAGTTAATTAACTGCCCTGCAAACGTCACGGGCTGTTCGTTAAGTAAATAATTTTCAGGCTTTTTATCATTACTCCATGTCCAGATACTGCAACCCGCACTATTTTCCCCCACAGAAGCCATCACTATGGTATCACCTGAATGTATCTTATTTAGCTGATAAGCCATCGTCAGGTTGATCAATACCGAAGCGGAGGATACATTTCCATATTCTTCTAAAGTATCTACCGTCTTATTCTGCTGAATACCCAGTGCTTCCTTCCAGGATTCAAGAAATGCTCTATTTGGTTGATGTAGAATAAAAAAATCAATCTCATTATCACTCAAACCTGATTTTGCCAACGCCTTATTTATTGCATCCGATATCATTTCAGTCGATAAAATCTTTAGCTTATCAAAAACTCCTTCAGGCATAAGGGGTTCAGGCTTCGACATCAATTCTCTGAACCTGAAACTGATTTTATTACTGGCCCTGTTGTCTTTAATGTTTTCATTAACCTGCATGACCAGGCCACTTTGAAACCTGGAATCACTGATTATATGTGCTGCAATCCGGCCATTTTGTTGACTATCTACGCCTAAAATAATCGCTCCTGCGCCATCCCCCATACTCATAGTAATTTTCATGGATGCTTCAGATGTATCGTCCTGTAGTTTGGAAAATGTCTCACTGGAGACAATCAATACATTGTCAGTCTGTCCGGATTCGATTGCATAAGTCCCAAACTCCATTGCCTGGATGACACCATTACAAGATTCCAGCATATGCAGATATAGGCAATTTCCGAGTTTCAGCCTATCTTTTAATTCAGCGATACCTGTCGGGATAATACATTCGCCATTAATAGTGCTGGAAACCAAAATCAGTAAGCCAATATTATCAACAGATAGGCCCGCCTGTGTAATGGCCCTGCGCGATGCATGGTAAGCCAGTTCAATATAATCAGTATGACTACTGGCAAATCGCCTGTTTTTGATTCCCGCGCTTAGCAGCCACTCATCAGTCACCCCCCTGGATTTGTAATCGAACTCATTATTACTGACAGTATTCTCTGGTAAATAGGCACCAACACCAAGGATATTAACAGCCATAAATATCTCCGCTTTCATCCAACATCAAGTTGATCAACAAAGCGATGCTCACAAACCATTGACTTGCAAAAGACGGGGTGAGATTTTTTGCAATAAAGCGCTATGGTTTTCACCGACACCTGACGACACCATCACAACATTATCACCGCAATTCACTTTACCTTTTTCCAGCGCATCCAGGAGATTAACAGCTACCGACGCAACGGCGATATTCCCGTAGTGCCGGAATGTTTCATGGTATTTACCGGCAGGAACACCGAGCGCCTTTCGCCAGGCA
Source organism: Thalassotalea sp. G20_0 (assembly GCF_017744175.1). NCBI lineage: Bacteria > Pseudomonadati > Pseudomonadota > Gammaproteobacteria > Alteromonadales > Colwelliaceae > Thalassotalea > Thalassotalea sp. G20_0. Next base: position 150,419 of record NZ_JAGHQV010000003.1, read on the forward strand.
TTGCCCGCCCAGTGAACAGGTTGATGGGCAACAAGAAAATCAATATCCTCACGGCTGTAGTCGGCCTTGCCTAAGGCTCCATCAACAACATTCACTATGTCATCCCGGCTATTTTCGGCAATTTCCTTGCAGAGTGACGGGTCGTTGAAGGTAACAAATTCCTGTTCAAAATCGGGCCCCTGCGAGGTAATAGCAGACAGCCTGGGCCTACGACGCTGAAAGACAATGGCAGCATGGCGAACTCCCTGGCTGATTGAGTGTGAGCTAATATACCCGTATCCATCGTCCACCCTGGATACAATACCGGCGACAGCCGCATCACCGGTATTCGGACTGTAGTAATTGGATTTATCGCTAATATGTGAATCAATAGAACTGCCAATAATCATCACATTGCGCTTCAAACCACAACGCACGTAGAGTACTGCCATTTCCAGCATGGTAATAAACGAGGAACAACAGGTATCAATGTTATAGGCACCAGCGTTGGGCAGTTTGAGTTTATGTTGAACCAGTGAAGCATTCAGGGGAACATGCCGGTCCGGCACAAGGGAACTGACCATCAGCAAGTCAACCATGCTCTGATCCATTCCTGCATTATAGAGAGCAAGCGCACCGGCTAGAGTCTCGGCATCAGAAGATAGCATCGGATGGGGCCGGATAGCGTTAGCTCTGGATTCCGGGTCTACCGGTACGCGGCAACGAGTTTCAATCCCTTCAAACGGATTACTCCTCTTTTTATCCGGCAGACGATCAAACCACGCCTTGTACCATGGCTGACTTTGCCACCCGTCATAATTCGTTTCTACGGTTCCCGGCAGCAAGCCATTTGCCGAGATGGGTTTTAAATAATCATGGTGCAGGCGAGTCTGCTCCGCAAGATAGGCGGGCAACTGGGAAGCGTCCCTTTCCCTGATGTTTTTACCAGGCAGATAACCCCCCATGGCGACCAAACCGGCAGAAAACTGACCATTGAAAAACTCGCGCATTAAACATATCCCCCATGCCCGTTATTAACCAAGGGAAATGGAAGGCAAATTCACACCACGGTTGGCACAAGCATCAGTGGTATCTTCCAGTTTGCCTTTTCCCTGAACAACGACACTCCAATATAAGTCACCTATTAATTACTGTCAGATAATCAATTAAAAATATATTATTTTCCTATGAAATATCCGGGCTAGTATCCCCAGTGTCGTGTCGGTATTCTTTCTCGACTGACAAAGCCAAAACGTTCCGCTCTCTTCAGGAATGCGGTGATGGTGTTTATTTTTACCTGGCCGTACCCCCGAATCTGTTCAGGTAATTGGGCGAATTCGACCATAACCTTATAGTTGTCGTGGGTGATAAAGTCTAAATGTTGGTTAATAATCGACTGATACTGCGCCAGTGCCTCTTTTTCCAGTTTGCGAATGTTGCTATAGGCAAAAATATCAAACCGCGAACCTCGCAAAAAACGACAATATCTTAGTAATTTAAGGAACCATTTACCCCATGATGGCAGTTGGAATTTCTTTTGGCTAAAGGGCAGGGCAAAGTGGTAGGAAAGTTCTGCATTGTGGCCAAACATTCGCTTCACCCCAGTCTGAAAGTCTGGTTTAAGGTAAAGACGGGCCACTTCATATTCGTCCTTGCTGGCCATCAATTGGTATAAATTCAGAATCACCGCCGTACTGAGTTCCGTGTGCCCCATTGATTCATCAACAGCCAACACCCGGTGCACAAAATCCTGATATTTTCTGGCGTAGTGAGTATCCTGATAATCTTCCAACTCCCTGATACGCAACAAGAAGCGGTCATAAATATTGCTGGCTGTACCCTTCACAGATGCAACCGATTTGAATAGTGCATCCGGGTCAAGACACAGCTTTCGCCCCAGCCAAAATGCCTGTCGGACAGCAATACCATCACCGAGGGCCTCAACAATAGCCGATTCCAGGGATGATCTGGCTAATGGGATAATTCCCCGCTGGTATGCAGTCCCAAGAATAATAACATTTGCCAACTCTCTCTGGTTAAATGCCAGCTCAGCCAGTTCACAAAAATCGAAACAGACATTACGCTCTCGATCAGTGTTTTCCTGTATGACATCCACAGCATCAGCAATCGTCATTTTATCTATCAATACATTGTTGTGTAAATTAAGCGATGAAAACCTGGCCGTAGATATCACGGCAACGGTCTTGTCAACGCAGGTCAACTTTAATGAGTCAGCCTCTAAAGCAGACCATACATCCAGCACAATATAAGCGTCCGCACTGCCCGGAACAATGATTGGACTGCTGATATCGGGAGCCTCGGAAATCTTCAAATGTGAGCCAACCACTCCTGCCCTCTGGCTTAGCCCCTTTTTATTGACCAGAGAGACGAATTTACCATCGGCCGATGCGGCGCTGGCCAGAATTTGCCCCATGGTGGTCACCCCGGTGCCTCCCATGCCGGTAATATACAGGTTGGTGGTACCGCTTTTTGCTATGGGATCGGGCAGAGCAATCTGGATATCACGGGTCAGGGGCGAAGATGTAAACGTCGTTCGACGACCATTTTTAATGGTCACCAATGCAGGGCAAAGCGCTTTTATGCAGCCCAGGTCGTGGTTACAGCTGGCCTGATCCACTTTCAGTTTCTGGCCAAATTCAGTATCCTCCGGCAGCAGGCTAAGACAACCTGACTCAAGAACACACTGGTCGCAGCCTTCACACAACTGCTGGTTGATATATACATAGTCCAGCGGCGTGTTATTGTTTTGCTGATCTCTTCTTCTGGCCAGGGCACAGGTACGATCATAAATAAGCACCGTAACCCCCTTGATACGACTTAACCGAGTCTGGAAAGTATCCAGATCGTCAGCCATTCCAACCATTGTTCGTTGATCCAGCTTGTCCTGATAGCGCCGGATATCATCACTGACCACTGCTACTTGCCTGACTCCCTCAGCATAGAGCATCATGACCAGCACAGGGGGCGAGATATTTTCTTTCGGCAACGGACTGTCTGTCATGGCGATAGTGCTGTTATAAAGCAGCTTGAAGGTAATATTGCTATTGGCCACAACGGCCTGTCTTATCGCCAGGGAACCAGAGTGAAAAAACGTACCATCGCCTATATTCTGGAACTGGTGCGGGATATTCAGAAATGGAGACATACCAACCAGCTGGACACCCTCTCCTCCCATCTGGGTCATACTTCCAATGTCGTTTGAATACAAGGCCTGGATACCATGACAACCAACACCGAGGCCAGTCAGGGCATCTGCAGGCAACCGGGTAGAACGGCTGTGGGGGCAACCGGGACAAAAATGGGGTAACCTCTGTGGCCCCTGCCCGACATAATCCGGCCTTGCGACAGGCGATAGCCAGGTACTGGCGGTACTCCATAACTGCAGGTAGGGTTCAAGGGCAACGGCAATAGTTTCTGCATCCAGCCCTCCCCAGGGGGGAAATAGATAGGCTCCGTATTCATCCTGCTTACCACAAACGACAGGGCTATTTGACTGGGAATAAAGAATGGACTTAACCCCTGACTCAATAAACCCCCGTTTCTCTTCAATCACTACAAGTCGTTCCAGGCCATTGGAAAAGCGAATAATGATGTCCGGATCCAATGGATAGACCATACCCAACTTTAGCAGCCGAATGTTGTACTGTTGGAGATCCTGTTGCTTCAGGCCAAGTAGTGCAAACGCGGCCATCAGGTGATAGTAGGTTTCCCCGGCAGCCAGGATGCCCAACCTGGCCTTTTCTTCATCACAGCAAGTGATAGGGTTCAGCCCGTTGACCGCTGCCATAGCGATGGCATTCGCTTCGCGATGAGTATGAATGTCACGTTCCACACGCATGGTCCCGGGAGGCAACAATTTGGATGTGACTCTCGGTACCAATAGCTGTTCAGGGTTTCCGGGCTCTGGTTTGCTGATAACCGGAAAAGGTATGGAAAAATCCAGGGTTTCGCTTAAACCACCGATAACAGACGACACTTTTATCCCAACCCAGAGACCGGAATAACGGGACAGCTCGAAGCCGAAAAGTCCAAATTCAATCAGTTCCCGGAGATTTCCCGGACACAATACCGGCATACAATTGTCATATAAGGTAATAATTGAACATGAAGGCAGTGCCGATGATGAGCAGGTGGCATCATCTCCCACCAGAACCAGAACGCCTCCGTATTCGCTGACACCGGCGTAGTTTCCGTGCCTGAAGGCATCACCGGAGCGATCGGCACCCGGAGACTTCCCAAACCACAGCCCCAGGATCCCATCATAATCATTTCCCGGGTACAGGGCCGCCATCTGGGAACCCATCAAAGCGGTAGCACTCAGTTCCTCGTTAACACCTGGCAGATAATGAATCCGGTGACGTTGAAGTCTTTCATGGTTTTTTCTCAGCGCCGAATCCACTTCGCCCAGTGGTGACCCCGGGTACCCTGATACCAGGATTGCCGTTTTCAGGCCCTTTGCAATATCCCGTTCAGATTGCAGAACTAACATTTCCATGATGGCTTCATGTGCGGAAAAAACGCCTGACATTGCTTTATCCTCTTTGCATGCCGCTGACTCTATAGCGGACTCCACTGTCAAGCCCGCTTTCACCACCCCGATTGATATTTTCCTGAAACCTGATGTCAAAAGACTGATCAGATAAGTAGTTCGCCAAATGGAATCGTATATTTCTGGCTACGTGGGCAGTTACTATGCAAGGCACAACGTAGGGAGCATAGCCTTAACTATGTGACCGGAGTTATAACGCCGCACGACTGCATGGATGCAGGAGCTAGTGTAGTGTGTTGAAATTTTTAGTGCATAATAATTTTCAAACCAGTCAGGTGGCATCATCTTTTGAATGATGGGCTCTTTGAACTCTTCTGAATAGCGGGCCATTGATCACTCACTGGCCGCCCTCTGTTCAGGTTTTTAAATTCAGGAGAGGCGACAGCTATGTTGGCGCGAGGGGATTGTGCTTAAGTAGCTAACCATATGGAATCGAATATTTCTGACTCCTTGTGCCGGCACTCCCGGCAACTGCTCCTGCGTTGCTCTAGCTCCTGCATCCGGGCAGTCGTGCTTCGTTACAACTCCGGTCACATAGCTACGGCTATGCTCCCTCCGTTGTGCCTCGCATAGTACCAGCCCAGGTAGCCAGAAATTTCGATTTCATATGGCCAGCTACTTAGCATTAAAAAGCCCGCAAGAGCGGGCATGTTCATCAATGCTGACTTTTAGCCGGAACGACGGGTAAAGAGCCGCTTATTGTTGCTGGCTTTCACCATATCGGTCAGGATGACACCCGCTTCCTTCAGGAAGGCATCAGGCTCTTTATCTTTTTTCTTCTGTTCCTGTTCCTGGTTGTTAATTTCCTCCAGCTCATCCAGATTGTTCAGCAATGCCAGGCCTCTGGATTTCCGCAGGCGATTTTCAATGGCCAGTCGCTGGCTGCGCATGGTTTGCAGTTCCAGTTGTCGTCTTTCCTGGTTCAGGGAAACCTTTTTCTGATTTTCATAGTGTTCGAAATAGTCCTTCATCTCATGGAGGTAAACAAAATCAGCATTTTTACGGGTGCGGAATTCATGCTTTTTCTGTAGCTCCGGAAGGTAAGGGCTTAAATTGGCGTAAGGTCTGTAGGATACCGGTGAGATATTGTCCCATGGCAGTGCATCCGGCAGCGTGTCTTCACCAATATCCCGGCCATCGTAGAGGGAAGGGAAGATGATATCGGGAATAACGCCACGATTCTGGGTGCTCTGGCCGGAAATCCGGTAGAACTTGGCCAGCGTCAGTTTCAGCTGCCCATGGTTCAGTGGCTGGATGCTTTGTACGGTACCTTTGCCGTAACTCTGGCTGCCAACGATCAGTGCCCGCCCGTAATCCTGCATGGCCCCGGCAAAAATTTCTGAAGCGGAAGCGCTGAGGCGGTCAATCATCACCACCATGGGGCCCTCGTAGAGCTGCTCTGAGTCCGGGTCTTCCTGTCGCTCAGAGCGACCCCGGTTATTACGGACGACAACGGTAGGCCCTTTATCGATAAATAGACCGGTCAATTCATTGGCTTCCTGCAGTGAACCGCCCCCATTACCGCGAAGATCGATAATCAGGCCATCCACTTTCTCTTTCTTTAATTTTTCCAGGAGCCTGCGGACGTCACGGGTGGTGCTTTTATAGTCAGGGTCACCGGCCTGGGCAGCCTTGAAGTCGATATAAAAGGTGGGTAACTCGATCACCCCGATACGGCTGGTCTTGCCATTCATGGGCACTTCAATGATTTTACTGGCTGCATCCTGCTCTTCCAGTTTGACCCGGTCCCGGGCAATTTCATAAACCCGGGTGCTGCTGTCCTTGCTACTGCCGGGAATAATCTCCAGGCGTACCAGGGTGTGTTTGGCACCGCGAATTAATTTGACCACATCATCCAGACGCATGCCCACCACATCTTCCAGGATGCCTTTCTTGCCCTGGCCAACGCTGACGATCTTATCGCCGGGTTTCAGCTGCCCGGCTTTTTCTGCAGGCCCGCCGGGTACAACACTGACTACCCTGGTGTATTCATCCTCTGCAGAGAGTACGGCACCGATACCCTCAAGAGAGAGGCTCATGTTGATATCAAAGTTTTCCGCCGTCTGGGGGGAGAAGTACTGGGTATGAGGGTCGTAAATACCAGCGAAGGCGTTGATGTAGGTCTGAAAGGCATCTTCGCTTTTGCTCTGGTGCAGCCTGCGCAGCAGGTTGGTGTTTCTTCTGCGCAGCTGATTGATAATTTCTTCGTCGGTTTTATTGTTCAGCTTCTGGCTTAATACGCTGTCTTTAAACTGCTTGATCCAAAGCCGTTGCTGGGCTTGCTTGCTGGTAAGCCAGGGTTCATCCTTGCGCTCAATCACCAGCTCTTCATTTTTCCTGAGGTTCAGGTTGTTAATGCCCAGCTCTAACTGTTTAAGCATGAAGCGTGCGCGTTCTTCCGCCCGCTCACGGTAGCGGTTGAAGATGGCGAAGGCGGGGTTGAGGTCACCGCTTTTCAGAGAGTCTCCCAGTTTTTTCCGATAGGGCTCAAATTCCTGGATATCTGCCTGCAGGAAGAAGCTGCGGTTTGGGTCCAGTCGATCAAGATAGCGATCAAACACCTTTTCCATATTGCTCTGGTCAAGGGGGATTTTTCGGTAGTGGCTTCTTGAAAGCAGTTGTACCACATGAACGCTGGCAATGGCCTGTTGCAGGTTGGGCGTCAGGGTGGGTACTGGCTGGCTGATGTCCTTATCGACGGCCTGAGCGAGATTGCCTGAGAGAAGTGCTGTGAAAAGCAGCGCTGAAAAGAACAGCTTTATTCTTTTGGCTGGCTGCAGTTTCGATATCATAGAGGCGTTAGCTCCGTGTCATTCTGTCTGTTGAAGTGTGCCTTCCTGGCTAACCTAACGGATAAGACTCTTTCCATTACTCAAGTCATCGCTCAGGATCTTGAACTCTTGAATATCCTGTAAGGATGAATACAGCATAATACAGTCACATGGCGGATGACAGCCGTTGAGCTTTCATATTCTGAACAGCTTAGGTAAATCAGGCCATTACCTGGCCGGTAAAATGTTTGGGTAAGTGCTATTCCACCAAGGCTATTGAAAAAAATCAATGATTCATTTGGCAGGAGAGCCGGTGTGGGGAGTTTGCAGTATAGAGATGATTGGACACAGGTGAAGATCTGCTGTGTCCATAATATGCAGCTGCTTCAAGGTGGTGTAAAGGTCAATTATAACCTTTGATATAGCCGCCAGTTTCATCAAATGACTTTGTCACAGGCAGTGTTGCAGAAGCCTTTAGCAACGGCTTGACCGAATTAATCGTACTGCGATGAAGTGAAAAGGCGTTACTGGAATTTGAGGTTGAGCGCAGTGTTGGCCGGTTGTTGGCTTCGGGTTTCATGGGGTTGCCTGCAATGTTGGCTGGTCTGATGACATGATCGAGGTTAGCAATATCGGCCGGATAATTGGAGTCTGAAATTGTACGTATGACGGGGCTTCGCGTTGTGTTTTGCCAATAAAACGAGATGTCCGGAGAAGTTTGCTGGCTCTCGTTCAAGAGCCAGCTGATGATCAATTATTCAGTGAATGGCAGTTCGGCCAGGGTCATAAAATGGGCCAGGGTTTTGCTGAGTTCAAAGGCATCCTCACTCCCGGCCAGCTCTCTGATTGAGTGCATGGCGAAGGTTGGCAGCCCGAGATCCAGTGTGCGTACGCCCAGCACGCCGGCGGTCAGTGGGCCAATGGTACTACCACAGGCCATATCGGTACGGGTAACAAAGTGCTGAACTTTGCTGCCACTGGCCTGGCAAAGGGTGCGGTAAAGGGCTGAAGTTTCATCATTGGTGGCATAACGCTGGTTGGCGTTGACTTTGATGACCGCCCCGTGATTCAGTTTCGGTGCGTGATGCTCGTCATGCTTGCTGGCATAGTTGGGGTGGATGCCGTGGGCATTATCCGTTGAAATCAGCATGGAGCGGTTCATGGCCCGGGTCAGTGCCTCACCGGTGCCATACATTCTTTCCAGTACGCTCTTCAGGAAAGGTCCCTGGGCTCCGGTGGTTGAGAGACTGCCCACCTCTTCATGGTCATTGCATACCAACAGGGCTGTGGTGTCTGATGGCTGATGATTGAGCAGAGACTCCAGGCCAACATAGCAGCTGAGCAGATTATCCAGGCGGGCACTGGCGATAAAGTCACCTTTCAGGCCAATAACGGCAGCACTTTGGGTGTCATAGAAAGAGAGGTCGTATTCCATCACTTGCTGGCAGTCGCTGTGCCCTTGACGTATCAGCTCTTGTTTCAGCAGTTCACGGAAATCGACGGTTTCGCCATCGGCCAGTTGAAAAAGGATCGGTGGGATATCGGTTTGTGGATTGACGGCACGGCCACTATTGACCTCGCGGTCCAGGTGAATAGCCAGGCTGGGGATAATGGCGACTGCACGCTCAAAGTTGATCAGTTGCTGGCAAAGCTGTTGCTGATCGTTGAGGTATTGGACACGGCCAGCGAGGGAAAGGTCACGGTCAAACCATGGGTTTAACAGGACGCCACCATAAACCTCAACACCCAGCTGAAAATAGCTGTGCTTATTTAACTCTGGCTGTGGTTTTACTTTCAGGCAGGGCGAGTCGGTGTGCGCTCCTACCATTCTGGCACCCAGCCCAGGTTTGCCCATGGTAAAGGCAATGAGGGACGATCCATTACGGGTTACGTAATATTTACCGCCTTCTTTGAGAGACCAGGATTCGGACTCACTCAATGGCTGAAAGCCCGCTTCCTGTAGTTTGGCCACCATGGTGGCTACTGCATGATAAGGGGTCGGAGAAGCGTTGAGGAACTGGATAAGCTCCTGATTAAAGTGTTCTTTGCTCATGGCACTACCTTGCAATGTAAGTGGTGATCTTACTACAAAGATAGGTTTTATTTCATTGTTGAAACTGACCTGTCTCAGAATTGGATAATGCTGCCTGAGCCCACTAAAGTAAGTGGCTGTATGAACTTGTTGTTGATTGCTCTGTCTAAAAAGAATAATACGAATGAATTTACCCAAATGAATGAAATAAGCATGATTCCTCAAACATCTGCTGAAAACCCTTGCCTCATTTGCTTTGAGGATTTTTCCCAAGAGCCTGACCATGCATTATCTACCCTGAAGTGTGGGCACGCCTTCGGTCGTTCATGCATTATCGAATGGCGAGAAAGGAACACACGTTGCCCCATGTGCAGGGAAAATTTTTTTCTACCAAAAGAGAGTTCAGACGGCAGTTTTACCAGTGCATTAAAGGATCAATTCCACAAAACCCTGTTCAACCGAACGGTGTTTGCGTGCACACTTGTTTATTGTGGATTTTTTTTTGCAACCAATCTTGAGGAGCTGGCTCGCTTTAATGCCTGTGCTGTAGCTGCTGATCTTGCTTGTACCCTCGCCATACGATATGCCTCAGAAGTCAGTGATGATGTAATGTCTGTATTTTTCGGCAGGCTTGGCACTCAAAACTATCATTATCATAATCTGCCCCAAAAAATAGTGACTGAAGGTATTGTCAACTGTTCGCTCATTACTGCCGGTTGGCTGGGTCGGAAATGGCTTTTGGGTTTTTGACCGGGTTGAAGCGATAGGTAGTGATTTTACAAAAAATATGTTTGACTTCATTTTACGAGGGATCAAGAGGTTGTCCAAGAATAAACTGCCCTACTGCGGTGGCAGCAAATTGGTCTAGAAAGTCGGAATTTTTTAGCAAATGGAACCACTATTCGCTAAAAATTTCCGACTTTTTATCCTCAATTCTCTGCCATCTTCGCTACGGGGTCGCCTGGACGGGCGCTATTCTCGATCAGCTTCCTAGTTCGGCAGCTGTACATTGACCTCGAGGATAGAACAACCATCCTGAGAGTCCAGCTTGATGTCAATACACTCCTGCTGGACCTCTATGTATTTTTGAATAACCTGAAGAATATCCCGCTCCATGGCTGGCAGAAAATCACGCCCACTTCGGCTGCTTCGTTCATGGGCTACTATGATCTGCAGCCTTTCCTTGGCAATCGCGGCGGTGTTATCTTCTTTGCGTGAGCGGAATAGCTGCATAAGATTCATCCTATTCCTCCAAACATGCGCTGTAAGAACCCTTTTTTGACGGGTTCGAGAAAGCGGTGTGGTATGTCTTCACCAAGGAAGCGCGCTACCACATCGTTGTATGCCTGACCGGCATCACTGTCGGTATTGCATACGACGGGTACCCCCTGGTTGGAGGCTTTCAAGACTGAGGTGGACTCAGGAATCACACCAATCAGTGGTATCGCCAGAATTTCCTCGACATCCTGAATATTGAGCATTTCTCCCCGTGTCACCCGCTCAGGATTGTAGCGGGTTACCAGTAAATGCTCTTTGACGGGTTCGAGGTTTTCGACTGCACGGCGGGACTTGCTTTGCAAAATACCCAGTATGCGATCAGAGTCCCGGACAGACGACACTTCAGGGTTTGTGGTAATAATGGCTTCATCGGCAAAGTAGAGAGCCATCAGGGCACCGTGTTCGATGCCTGCCGGAGAGTCACAGATGATGTATTCAAAGTCTTTTGCCAGCTGGTTCAGGACTTTTTCAACCCCTGCATGGGTAAGGGCTTCTTTGTCCCGGGTTTGGGATGCTGGCAGAATGGACAGGTTTTCTGTACGCTTGTCTCTGATCAGCGCCTGATGCAGCTCGGCCTCGCCGTTAATTACATTGACAAAGTCGTACACGACACGACGCTCGCAGCCCATCAGGAGATCCAGGTTTCTGAGGCCTACGTCAAAGTCAATGACAACTGTCCGATGACCTTTAAGAGCCAATCCTGTTGCAATGGAAGCACTGGTGGTGGTTTTTCCAACACCACCTTTTCCAGAAGTCACAACAATAATACGAGCCAAGGTGAAATCCTGTCATAAATCAAGAACTGAACTATTGTCCAGTATTTCTTAAAGTTTCTTTATGTGCAAGCTTTGTGCCTCGAGGGATACAATAACACTGCCGCCCCATAGAGGATCACTGTTATTGGTTGCTGAGGGCATTTTATACTGACCGTTGATGGAAATGAGTTCGGCTTCAAACTGCAGACAGAAAATACGGGCGTCAGTATTGCCATTGACACCTGCCAGGGCCCGGCCGCGTAATGGACCATAGACGTGTATATTACCGGCGGCCAGAAGTTCTGCACCGGAACTGACCGGACTGGTAATGACCAGATCGCCCTCGGCATAGACCTGCTGACCAGAGCGGATCGGATGTTCTATAAGCGTGGTCTTATGAATGACTGGTGATGTTTGCGCCTGGTTGGCACTCTCTGCTGCAGTGGGACTGGTGGTGTGGGATTTCTGCATGATGACCACGTTGGTTTCCACATGGCTTTCCACATGAGCAGCAGAATTTTCTTCTGACCGGTTCCGTTGCCTTGGTGACGGGAGCCAGGGAATGCCTGCCATCATGGCGTCCTGTTTAAGGCTTTCCTGGCCGCCACGAACAGCAATCAGGATCAGGCCAAACTGTTGCAGGCTATGGCGCAGTTGGTAAAGATCAATGGGTGGTTGTTCCGGGCTGAGCTGGTCGAAGGCGATGATGACCGGTGTCTGCTGGAAAAACTTGGGAGCCTTGCGCGTCATGTTCTCCAGCTGATTGGTAATATCCGCGGGATTGGTAGAATGCAATTCAAGAGTAGTCAGTGTATAAATACCACCGGTCATCTTGAAAGCTGCAGCGGCAGTACCGGTTTGCAGTTGAAGGGTCATAAAGTACAACTCTGATTGTGTATAACGACTTTGTATGACGAGAGTCAGCAGATTAAATGGTCAGCTTTTTATACAACAGAGTCTAGCGTAGAGAACTCAACGTTCAGATACAAGTATTGAATTAACCTATATGTCGCAAAACCCTGATGTTAACAAGCAGGCTGATGCCCGTGCAGACGACGTCTTTCGTCGGGCCTATCTGCACCCGAAGTACTGGCTTACCTGGCTGGTGATCGGGCTTACCGTTATCCCTTCGCTATTGCCTTATCGCTGGCTTCTCCAACTGGGACGATGGCTTGGACGTACCATTTATCATGTAGCGGGTGACCGTGTTCATGTTGCCCGGGTGAATCTGGAGAAGTGTTTTCCCGAGTTGAGCCAGGATGAAAGAGAGGTACTGCTGAAGAAAAACTTTGAGTCAGTCGGCATTGGTATTATGGAGGTCACCATCGCCTGGTGGTGGCCTTCCGGCAGGCTGGGCAACATCGTTTCTTATCAAGGGCTGGAAAATCTGGAGTCTGATGATGGTGCGCTCCTGATGGTTATGCATTTCACCACCATAGAACTGGCAGGTCGCCTGATTACCCAGCGCCACAGTGTGGATGCTACCTATCGAGAGCATGGGAACCCGGTTTTTGAATACGTTCAGCGTCGTTTAAGGCATCGTTTTGATCCTGGCAGCCAGTTGCTGAGAAGGAAGGATGTTCGTGGCATGCTGCGCTCATTAAAGTCGGGCAGGACCGTCTGGTACTCTCCTGACCAGGACTATGGTATCAAAAATGGGCTCTATGTGCCTTTCTTCGATATTCCCGCAGCGACCATTACCAGTACCTCACGCCTTGCCAAAGCGGGCAGGGCGAAAGTGATTCCCATGACGGTGACTCGCCTGGCTGACGCCAAAGGCTACCGGGTTCAACTGCATTGTGCCCTGGAAGGGATTCCTTCCGGTGATGACTATCAGGATGCGCTGCAGGTTAACCAGTTTGTCGAGCAGCAAATTCGTAAGCATCCTGAGCAGTATATGTGGCTTCATCGGCGGTTTAAAAATCGCCCTGAGGGTGAGGCTGACTTTTACCGTGGTTGATGACTGTCTGGATGCTCAGTGGTTGAGTGTCCAGAAATATCCTTGTCAGAAATAGCGTTTTCCGCGTTCCCACCGAAGTTAACAGCTGGATGGACGCTGCTAAGTAGTTGGCCAGATAGTACGATTCCATTTGGTTAACTACTTATTATATTGAATAAAGCCATCAGCACTTCCCTGATGTCTGAAAATACCTATAGAACCCGTCGTTCAATGGCCATTTCTTTTTGTCACAATTTATTTATGGCTTAAGGCCATAAATAATGGCTCGCTGTTGAGCTTGCTGGAAAGTATTGCGAAAAAGTAAATCCATATTCTCACGTAATTGATCAACACTGACATCTTCCCCTCTTTGGTCGACTGGAGGAAAAAGCTTCTGTAAGTTCACAACTTTATCATCATTACTCATATTTTGATCAAACAAAAATTCCCTCAGTTGAGCAAAAAATTGTTTGTTTTTTTTCATAAGCTGATACTGATCACTATGAACCTTAACCCATTGTGTTCCTTCATAATCTTCCTCAACACTGTAAAAGCCACCTTGGTATTCACCATAAAGCATTTTCTCGGCGCACCAACAGGGCTGGCCAATCCTGGCGTTCAAAATGGTTTTAAGATCACTGAATCGAGTGTCATGAATTAACTTTGCCAATGGTTGATATTTAATGGGGTCAGCTTTGAATAAATCATCTGGATCTTCAAGACCATTGAATATTCCCGGATGATCTTTGTTTAATCGTTCAATTGTCTCTCGCTTTAAAGTTCCCGGAGAAGAATAAGAGCCAACATATAAGAGATAAAAATCATCATCAGAAGACAACTTTAGCTCAACAGAATCACCAGAGATAGATTCCGGCTGATTCGGCTCTGTTGGCGACTGGCCAGCACCGGCAATGTACGAAGATGTTAGAGAAGAAGAGGGAGGAATCATAAGTCATACCGTTACTTGTTTATCTGGTAGGACAAAATAAAAACAGGAGGGTTCCCTGAACATAATAAAATAATTACATAATTCCAGATCACTGTCGGTAAGGCAGACTACCAGGCTGAATAGTTGTACTCTTGTTGGGATAGACCGATTCTTTTCCCGCTCCAATGGTTGTTCCTGCCGTGGGTTTGTCAATAAAAATCTGACGTCGTCTATCTGTAAATGTGATTATCCTGAGTGCAACACTCATCACGACAGTGACATAAACGTAGCAAAGAATATCGAAGCCGAGGTTAGTCGGGGAGCACCTGCCCTGTAGCGATCCGGGAACCCTCCCCCGACGTGAGGCGAGTGTCAGAAACTATTCAATATGCACAATAATGGATATTTCCGTAGATTTTGTAGGTCTTTATGCTTATTATCTCTTCGAAAACTCCGGTGCATAAATGACCGGTTCGAATGGCATATCAGGCAGGATGTTTACCATGAACATGTAGCCGAAAAAAATTGACGTCCCTTTTTGTTAAAAACTGATAACTATTGTTTTCACAGCTGCAACGGCTGTTTATTATTGAAGACCAAAAATTATGGAAGAGCATTTTAAGCTTGTTGATAAGCCGACCTTTTTTGGTGCGGTTATTTTGTTGATCTCGGTGGTTATACCGTTGGCACTGTTTCCGGATGAGGGCGCTCACTGGATTGCCATCGCAAAAACTTTTATGACGGACACAATGGGGGTGCTTTATCTGGGCCTGGGGCTGGCTGCCGTGGTGTTTATGGCCTACGTGGTATTTTCCGATATTGGCCAGATCAAGCTGGGTGATGCCAATGAGAAGCCGGAGTATTCGACCACTTCATGGGCGGCCATGCTGTTCTGTGGTGGCATCGGTGCCAGCATTCTCTACTGGGGTTGTATTGAGTGGGCCTACTATTATCAGTCACCGCCTTTTCAGCTGGCCTCGGGCAGTGAAGAGGCGGTTCGCTGGGCGGCCACTTACGGTATCTTCCACTGGGGACCTGTTGCCTGGTGCATTTATATGATTCCGGCCATTCCCATTGCCTACTTTTTTCATGTGCGCAAAAATCCGGTGCTGAAGGTATCTGCAGCCCTGATGCCGGTACTGGGAGAAGCCCGCAGTAAAGGGCCTCTGGGCAAGGTGATTGACGTGCTGTTTATTTTTGGCCTGCTCGGTGGTGCTGCCACCACGCTGGGTCTGGCGGCACCGTTGATCAATGAGGGCATTACCTACCTGACCGGTATTCCAGCCACCAATGGCACCCAGATTGGTGTATTAATGGTGTGTACGGCACTGTTCGCCTATTCCTCGTACAAGGGAATGGATGGTGGTATCAAACTGTTGAGTAACATCAACTTCTGGGGAGCCCTGGGTCTGCTGGCTTTTGTCCTGGTGGTGGGGCCTACGCTGTTTATGGTGGAGACGGGTCTGGACTCCATTGGGCGGATGCTGTCCAACTTCTTTGTGATGGCCACCTGGGCAGAACCTTTCGGTGGTTATGGTACCTTTGAAGATACCCACTTCCCTCAGGACTGGACCATCTTCTACTGGGCCTGGTGGCTGGTATATGCACCCAGTATGGGATTGTTCGTAGCCCGTATTTCCAAAGGGCGAACCATTAAACAGATGGTTGGCGGTGCGATTTTCTGTGGCTCCCTGGGGTGTGCCGTGTACTTTATCGTGCTGGGTAACTTCGGTCTGTCTCTTCAGCTTTCCGGTCAACTGGATGTTGTGGGTATTCTCAATACTGAAGGCGCAACAACCGCTATATTCAGTGTGCTTGAGCAGCTGCCCTTCAGTTACCTGGTGATCGTACTGTTCACCTTGCTCTGTATTATCTTTACTGCGACCACCTTTGACTCCATCTCCTTTATTCTCGCGTCAGTTGTCCAGACTAATGTGACCGAAGATCCCATGCGCTGGAACCGTCTGTTCTGGGCATTCACTCTGTCGCTGATGCCTTCTGTGCTGATGTTTATGGGTGGTCTGGTCACCTTGCAGACGGCAGCGATTGTAGGCGGTCTGCCGCTGCTGGTGATTGCGGTGATGTTGATGGTTTCAGCGGTGAAAGCCACCATGCTGGATATCTCCCGCCAGGAAGGCTACGAAGAACCCACCATCAATATTGAAGAGCTGCCGGAAGTGGACCCGTGGAGCCTGGAAGGTTCTGCCCTGGCCCGCTTTGAACAGTTGAAAGATCAGGCGACAGAAGCCGTAATTGCAGAACGTCAGGCCCATGAAGCGCTGGCTGCACTGAAAAAGCAGATTCGTCGGGAGGCTATGGCTCGTGGTGCAACGGGTTCTGATCTGGGAGATGCGCCAGCGCATATGCTTGAGGAGGTTGAGCGATTAACCCAGGTTGCCATCGAGGCCAATGAGAAGAGGCAGGCTGCTTCTGAATTGGCCCAGCAGGCTCGAATGGAATTCAATGAGCTTATGCGTCAGAAACAAGAGGGGCTTCGTGAATTGGAGCGCCTTCAGGCTAAGGAAGAAATTCTGATGCGTATGGGCAGAGCTTGATTCTCTGAAGTTGGAACTTTGCCCGACCCTTTTGTTGGGGGTTGGGCATTGTGCTGTGTTGCAGTTGGCCAAATGGAATCGAATATTTCTGACTAAACGTCAATTCCGGGCTGTCTTTTGCCTGATCTGAACAGCATGCGTCTGAGGGGGGTGCCTGATGGACGTTGCAACCGTCTGCCACCAGAAAGAATTGTGTCATCATCTGTTGTTATCACACCCGAAGTGCCTGCTGTGTTACTGCTTGCCTGTTTTGCTGGTGTTGTTTTTATCTTTCTGGGCTTATAGGCTATTTTTTGCCGCCTGAATTCTCTCGGGTAACAAGCAATTAAAATAATCGCCACAATCAAGAATCCATTGAACACGATCATTAAAAGATCTTTTTTCCACTGAAACTCACTGCCTGATTGATTACCGGATTCTTCAAGCGTCTGTCCTGCGGCAAAAGCCACCGCTTTGCCAATATCAAGATGCCCACTACCACAGTAGTCTTTAGTGCATCGTTTAAATGAGTTCCCGGTAGAAAAAGCGGTCTCTATCATGTTGATGGTAATCGTTATGGGCGAATCAAGGATATAACACCAGACAGGTCTTTGAAACGGACGGCTGGTATTAATCAGTATTGCCCGGATGTCATCGGGCGTCAGACTGCTGTTCACCGAGTGCATCAGGGCAGCAGCCTGAGAGACAAGGGCTGCAGTAGCGCTGGTGCCAACCGCCCCGGTGAATGACTCGGCCAATGGGGTTGTCTTTCCGGTATTGCTGGTGGTGATAACTCCGTTACCCACAATGGCAGAAATGGTAATGGGTGGGCCGTAGTTGGAATCAGGGGCTAACCAGGATGCTGTGGCCTGTGCACCAACGGCGATGACATGAGGGCAGTTTGCATGACGATGACTGCTGGCGGGCATTGCCTTATTTGCAGCAGATGCAATAACCGTAATATTTTTTCGGTATAATACCTCGAACACCGTCTCAAGCACGGTGCAGTTATCCGTTTTGCCTATAGAGAGATTAATGACTTTTGCGGGATGAGTATTAAGGGGAGTACCGGCAATTGGTATTCCGGCAGCCCACTTTAACGCATTGATCAAGTCTTTATCTGTCCCTGAGCAGCTGCTTTGACCCAAAAACCGTATGGGTTGAATTTTGATGATATTTGGCAATGGCAAAACATCGTCTTTATTGACCGACGTCCCGGCAATGATTCCGGCCATTTCTGTACCATGCCACCAACAGCACAATAAATCCGTGGAGCTTCCCTCTTGGGTGGGGGTGTTGTCATAACCGTTCCCATCCCCGGCACACTTCGGGTCGCTGATAAAGTCATAACCCGGCACCAACCGGTCATTGAGTGCACTGTGAGGAATAATGCCACTATCAATAACCGCAACAACGACCGGCGATGGCTGGAGGCTGGTGAGCAGGTTCAGTGCAGGCGTTGATAAGGTATCCTGACTGGTTTCATGGGAGATTGCATAAATGCATTGGGGTAGTCGAGGTAATAGTTGGTCGAGCCCTCCAGTCCGGGTGTTATGCTCCTTTGGGTTTTTGTGCTGATGCGGTTTTACGTGAGGACCATTATCGCGAGTCGCACTGGACCTTTTTTGGCTGGAGGTTTGGTCAAAGGTTTGATCGAACAGGTGCTTGAGGTCGGGTAATATATCATCAATACCAGCCTGCCCTGATTTATCACTGTCAAGGTATGGTGGGATAGAGTGATAGCCATTGTGTTGCAGGAAAATGTTGCGGACCGGGCTGGCATTAACCACGTTTACCGGGGGGCTGGTAAGCCAGGGTCTGATATCACATTCCGGTGGGCGTGAGATATTACGGCTTTGCAGGCCGCTTTGCAGGGAAAATTGTCTTCTTTCGCTGGCGTGTGCGGGTCGCTGTGTCGAGAAAAGCAGCCCCAGGGCAGTTAGTGTCACTTTCGCTACCCGGTATATCGACCATCTGCGGGGGCTTATTCTGACATGGCTCTGGCAAGTTGGTGAGGGGGATAAGTTGTTATCAAAGCGAATATATGACAGATCAATATGATGGTTATTCATTAGGTTGATCGCTTGCTTAAATGTCAGTTCCAGGCAGTCTTTTACCTGACCTGAGCAGCATGCCTTTGGGAATATTGACTGATGGACGCTGCAATTGTTTGCCGCTGCGAAGCATCATGCCATCATCTACCATTATCACAACAGAAGTACTCACAGTGTTACGGGTTGCCTCTTCTGCTTCGATTTCTGCTTCGATTTCTGCTTCTACTTCTGATGGTGTTATCTGCCTTGGCCTATAAGTTATTTTTTGCAGTTTTTCCTCCGGGCCATTAGCAAGTAAAAGAATTAATGGTAGAGCTGACAGGATGATTATTAATGATCCATGAAAAATGATCGTTGGAAGATCATCTGCCCACTGGAACTCACTACCTAATTGATCACCTGATTGTTCAAGCGCTTTTTCTGCGGCAAAGGCCACCGCTTTGCCAATATCAAGATGCCCACTGCCACAGAGGGTTTTTGTACACTGTTTGGGTAAGTATTTGGTGGAAAAAACGATGTTTTTAGTGCCGAGGAGAGTTGCTATCGAATCAGCGTTGTAACACCCGTCAGGTGCTTGAAAAGGACGGCTGGTGTTCATCAGTATTGCCCGGATGTCATCGGGCGTCAGCCTGCTGTTCACCGAGTGCATCAAGGCAGCAGCCTGAGAAACAAGGGCAGCAGCAGCACTGGTACCGTCCGACTTGGTGAATGTATCTGCCAGTGGGATTGTCCTTCCGGTATTGAAGGTGGTTATCACTCCCTTACCCACAATGGCAGAAATGGTGATGGGGGGGCCGAAGTTGGAATAACTGGCTAACAAGGATTCTGTTAACTGCGCACCAACGGCGATGACATGAGGGCAGTTTGAATAACAATTATTGCTATTGCTGGCTGGTATTGCCTCATTGCCAGCACCTGCAATAACGGTAATATTTCTCTGGTATAACGCTTTGAACAGTGTCTCATACGGCGTACAGTCACACATTCCGCTAATTGAGAGATTAATGACTTTGGCGGGATTAGTATTAAGGGGAGCGTCGGCAACCTGCATTCCCGCAGCCCATTTTAACGCATTGATGAAGTCTTCACGTGTTCCGCCGCAACGGCTATGGCGGCCCAAATACCGGATGGGTTGAATCTTGATAATATTTTGCAATGGCGAAACGTCATCTTTATTGATGGACGCTCCTGCAATAACTCCAGCCATTCTTGTACCGTGCCAGGGGCGCGATAAGCCCGTGAAGATGCCCTCGTCGGTGGGGGTGTCGTCATAACCGTTCCCATCCCCGGCACACTCCGGATCGCTGATAAAGTCATAACCTGGTACGATCCGGTCATTAAGCGCTCTGTGCGGAATAATGCCACTATCAATAACCGCAACGACGGTGGGCGATGTCTGGTGGGTGGTGAGCAGATTCAGTGTGGACGTTGTTAAGGTGTTCTGGCTGGTATATTCATACGAGGTGTTAAAAGGGCATTGGGGCCGTTGGGGTGGTTCAGGTGATAGCTGGTAGAGCCAGCCCATCCCGGCGTTATGTTCCTTTGAATTTTTGTGGTGATGCTGTTTGATGTGAGGGGATTTATCGTCAGTGTACATTGTCTGGTCGAAGGTTTGATCAAACAGATGCTTGAGGTCGGGTAAGATTTCATCAATATCTGTCTGTCCTGATTCATCACTATCAAGGCATGTTGGAATAGAGTGATGGTTATTGTGCTGCAGAAAAATGTCTGTGACAGGGCTGGTTTTATCCACGTTGACCAGGGAGCGGCTCAGCCAGGATTTGATATCAGATTCCAACAGGTGGGAGATATTACGGCTTTGCAGCCCTCTTTGCAGGGTTTGCTGGGTTTGCAGAGAAAGTTGCCTTCTTTCACTGCTGTGTGTGAGTTGCTGTGTTGAGAAAAGTAGCCCCAGGGCCGTTAGTGTCACTTTTGCCACCCGGTATAATGACCACCTGCCGGGGCTTTCTCTGTAATGGCTCTGAAAAGTTGGCGGGGAGGATAAGTTGTTGTCAAACCGGATATATGAACGGTCAACAGGGTAATTATTTATCATTAATCTCCAGAGGTCATTAATAAAACAGTGAGTTTGACAACGGCTTAATTCACAGGTTTCCACTGTGACAGGATAGTTGTCTGGCAGGGTGAACGCTTAAAATTTCTTTGCAATCAGAAAAGATTGCATTTGGTGATACTGGAAACAGACACGGGCTAACGACATTGTGGTGGTATACATCTGGCTAGAAAGTCCTCGAAAAGTTTGTAGAGGAAATTTGCAACCTGATTAGAAGGGAATTGGTTGAGTCACATAGGTATTTTGACTGATCGTATGAAAAGTTGGAACTTATCACAAGGCTAATGGTCAATAAAGTCGTAATGAAATAATTGCTAATCTCCGTTTGGAATGAGTCTGACCAATTCAGGCACTGCCACTTATTCGAAGCAGATAGGGTGGAAAAATAAAGGGAATTATTGGCAGGCTTTTCCTGAGAGAAAAATCCGGCATTGACTGCAACTTGTGGTCAGTCCTGAAGATCTTTTAACTCATAAAAGTATGAGAATACTAACATGTTTCCTGCAACTACTTGCACAACAGATCAATCTGCCTCCAGCACAGCCCAGCCGACGTCTGACAGCTCAGCATTATTAAGTGCTGCCTTTTCCAAAGCCTTTCAAAGATATGTCATGACGTTGTCTGGCATGAACGAATGCAGTCTGACTATTCAAGAAATGTTGAAGTTCATAAATGATCATTTCCCTCGTGAAATGTTAAATTTTCAAAAATCCCTGGAGGATCGAGAGTTGACCGTTGCTGAAAATTCCTGTGAGACCAAGGCTGTAACGATACATCCAATGGGGAAACTGTTGGATAAATACGAGTGCTTTGAATTGCCTGAAAATTTGAATAGTTTGGTGAAGGATTTTAACTTTAAACTAAATCATTTTAAAAACAATTTGCAAGATAGTGAAAATCCTTCAGAACTGAGAAAAATGAATTTGCTAATGTTTTCAACACGATTGTACGATTTTGGAAAGGATATTCTCAAAAAGACTAACTGCTTAATATCCCGTGCGGATAAAAAAAATGCAGAGGAGATACAATGGAATCTTAATACATGGCACAATTCAGTTAAAATTCTTAGTGAGGGAGTGCTTGATCCGTTACTTGATGAAACAGAAGGACTCAATCAAAATTCCATCGAGAAGGATAACGCAATTTCCCTTCTGGATGAAATACAAAAACTTCTGCAAAAGCATGGAAAAAAAGATTATTACAAGATTGATATTTTATTAAGATCTTTGGCTAATGGTATGTTTCGCGAAACTGCTCGTTCCCGCTTGAGTGGTTATATTCTTACTGATTTTATTGGCAGTGGGGACTTGGTAGTTTTCCAGAAAACCATGCAGCTGTTATTTGATTATTATCAATTCACCCCATACGATGGGCCTCTTGGGGAAATTGGGACAGACCTCTGCGACACTATTAAAATGTATGCAGCAATGAAGAAGCCGACTGGGTTCTTTTTTTAATTCTGTGACTGGTGGAGGAAGTGGACTCGTGGAGCCTGTAAGGTTCTGCACTGGCCCGCTTTGAATAGCTGAAGGATCAGGCAGCAGAAGCCGTAATTGCAGAACGTCAGGCCCTTGAAGCCCTGGCTGCATTAAAAAAGCAGATTCGCCGGGAGGCTATGGCTCGTGGTGCAACGGGGTCTGATCTGGGCGATGCGTCTGCAGGCTTAAGAAGAAATTCTGATGAGTATGGGCAGAGCTTGATTTTTTGAAGTTTAACTACTGCCCAGCCTTGTTGGTAAAAGAGGGGTTAACGACAGTGTGGTGGTAAACATCTGTCAAGTAAGCCCACGTAAAATTTGTAGAGGAAATTCGCAACCTGATTATGAGGGAATTGGTTGCATCACATAGGTATTTTGACTGATCGTATGAAAAGTTGGAACTTACCGCAAGCCTGCTGGTCTATAAAGGCGTAATGAAATAATTGCTAATCTCCGTATGGAATGAGTCTGACCAAATCAGGCACTGCCACTTGTTCGAAGCAGAAAGAGTGGCAAAGTGAAGAAAATTATTGGCAGGCTTTTTCTGAGAGATTAATCCGGCATTGACTGCAACTTATGGTCATTCCTGAATATCCTTTAACTCATAAAAGTATGAGAACACTAACATGTTTACAACTACCAACACAGATCAGTTTGCCTCCAATACCTGCACAGCCCAGCCGATGTCTGGCAAATTAACTGCTGCCGTTTCTAAAACCTTTCAAAGCCATGTCATGACGTTGCCTGACGAGAAAGAACGCAGCGAAACTCTTCAAAAAATGTTGAATTTCATAAAGGTTCATTTCCCTGGTGAAATGTCAGATTTTTCTCGAACATCCTTGGATAAACGAAGGATGACCCCTGCTGAAAATTCCTCTGAGTCCATGGATGTATCGATACGTCCAATGCGGAAACTGTTGGATAAATACGAGTGCTCTGATTTACCTGAACATTTGAATAGCCTGGTAGATAGTTTTAATGCAGAACTGAAACGTATAAAAAATATTGAAGAAAATACCGAAATCATCCCGTCTCTGAAAAAACGTGACATGAAAAGATTTTCAGAAGCTATAGTTGATTTCGGAAGGTATATTTACAAACAGTCTAGTCCGCTATGTGAGGCAGACAACCGGGGTGGTTGTACAGCCTCTGACTGTGTAACTGCTGCAATTAAAACAAAAAGTAATCTTGAATCATGGCATAACGCAATTAAAATCCTTTGTGAGGGAGTTTTTGATCCGTTATTTGCTGAACTGGGAAGCCCTGATAACAATGCCAGTGAGAAGGTTAAGGCGATTGAACTGTTGAATAAAATGCAACAAATAATGCAGACTTATGAAAGAGAAGATTATTTCAAAATTGATAGAATATTAAATATGATAGAACAAGGTGTTTATCGAGTTAAAGCTCAACCCTACTTGAGTGGATTGATTTTCGAGGATTTTTTTAATATTGGGGATCTGATAGTTTTTCAGGAAACCATGCAGATGTTATTTGATTATTATCAATTCACTCCCGAGTCTGCTCTTACTAAAGTTCCACCAAAACTTAACGACATTATCAAAAGCTATGCATCAAAATAGTCTGAATAGTTATTCAGTGGTTGGTGTAAAAAGTCAGGGCTACTAATGAGCTGTTATATAATAACATCAATATTTCAATAGGCATTGCCCGCTACCAGCAAAAGCCGAGGTGTCTTTTGCTGGTAGCGGTCAATCCCCCCAGACTAACTCAACCAGCAATCATAATCCGTAGCGCATCCAGTCGAAGTACCGCTTTTTGCAGTGCCTGATGCCCCAGGGCTGCACGGTTTTTCAGATATTCAATCTCTTCACCACGGACGTTCGGGTTGACGACTTTAAGCGCCGCCAGTCGTTTGATCTCTTCAGTGACATCGGTCAGCAGGTTCTGGCAGGCCTGATTAACGATGGGTTGTACCCGATCTTTGGCATACCCTTCGGCTTTATCCAGCATGGCCAGAAAAGGTGCCCGCTGGGCATTCACCAGTTTTTTGGCAACACCCCGTTTCAAAGGCTGAAGCTGGGCGTTCAGGGTATCAAACGCCACTTTTTCGGACAGGTCATTGAACCCCGGGTCGATCAGACAGCGGATCGGTGTGGCTGGCAGGTAGCGGTCCAGCTGCAGAGTTCGGTCGGCGCTGGTTTCTACGACGTAAATCGCTTCCAGCAGCATGGTGCCGGGCTTCAGGGCTTTGTTTTTGAGCAAAGCCACAGAGGTATTCCCCAGCTCGCTGGTCAGCACCATGTCCATGCCTTCGGCAACGATGGGATGCTCCCAGGTCAGGAAGTGCATGTCTTCTCTGGACAGTGCCATGTCCCGGTCAAAGGTGACGGTCATGCCATCATCCGGCAGGCCGGGGAAGGTGGTGATCATGTGGCTGCCCGGGCGAATCACCAGACAGTGTTTGGAATAGTCTTCCGCCTCGACACCAAAGCCTTCGAACAGCTTCTCCATAAACCGCTTGAGCTGTCTTGGCTGTTCCTGCTCTTCGATGTCGTTGATCATATCTTCATTGGAGATCAGGCCCCGGGAGTTCAGCTCCAGCAGTCGGTCTCTGCCTTTATGAAGGTGCTCCATCTGTTGCCGGTTCAATTGGGCTGCCTGGTTCAGCAGGGTATCCATGGCTTCTGTGGAGGCTTGGCTGCCCGGTTGCAGATAAGGCAACAGCGCTTCACCCAGTTGCATCTGCACCATGCTACCGGCAGGGCAGGTATCGGCAAAGGCGTTCAATCCCAGCTCGTACCAGTGGAACAGCGCCTCCTGACCGGTGCCAGACAGATAGGGCACATGAATCTTGATGGCTTCAGTCTGGCCAATACGATCCAGTCGGCCAATACGCTGTTCCAGCAGGTCGGGATGTTCGGGCAGATCAAACAGTACCAGATGGTGGGCAAACTGGAAGTTACGGCCTTCACTGCCAATTTCTGAACACACCAGTACCTGGGCACCATGCTCTCCTTCGGCAAAGAAGGCCGCAGCACGATCCCGCTCAATAATGCTCATGTTTTCGTGGAAAACCGCTGCCGGAATGCCGGACAGTATGCGCAGGGCATTTTCCAGGTCCAGTGCCGTATTGGCATTGGCACAGATAACCAGTACCTTCTCTTTCTTCAGCAGTTTCAGCAGGTTCATCAGCCAGTCTACCCGGGGATCGACTTTCCACCAGGGGTCCATATCATCGACACGGATCTGGGCCTGATAAGCCAGCTCCGGATAAAGGTTATGGCGGTAGTTGGACTCTTCTTCCAGGGCGATTTCGTAAAGTTCCGGCAGCACCTGGGGGTAGCCCTGGGCAGCTCGACCAGAGAATCCGCCAACGGCTGCCCGGGTATTACGAAACATTACGCGGCCGGTACCATGACGATCCAGCAGGCGGCGCAGCAGCTGGGTGCGGGCAGTATTTCGAGCCTCTTTATCACCCTGGTCAAGGATATCAATCAGCGACTTGCTGTCTTCTCCAAGAAAGCTGATCAGATGGTCCCTTGCCTTGGCAGGGAGCGTCTGATTGTCATTGTTCAGAAGTTCCTGAACAGCTTCTGCCACCGGCTCATAACGGCTTTCTTCCGCTTCAAAGGCGGCAAGGTCATGGAAGCGGTCCGGGTCCAGCAGGCGCAGATGGGCAAAGTGGCTTTTGGCTCCCATCTGCTCCGGCGTTGCGGTCAGCAGCAGGAGTCCCGGAATCTGCAGGGACAGCGCTTCAACACAGCGGTATTCCGCATTGGTCTCTTCTTCAGACCAGATAAGGTGATGGGCTTCATCCACAATCAACAGGTCGAAGTCCGCTTCCAGTGCCTGTTTACGGCGCTCGTCATCATGGCAGAGAAAGCCGATGCTGCTGACAATCAGCTGCTCGGTATTAAACGGGTTTTCATCCGGAGACTGACGGCAGCGCTCTTCATCAAAGACACTGAAGCGCAGATTGAAACGGCGCAGCATCTCCACCAGCCACTGATGTACCAGGCTTTCCGGCAAGAGAATCAGCACCCGGCTGGCACGGCCTGTAATCAGTTGTTGGTGCAGTATCAGGCCAGCTTCAATGGTTTTACCCATACCCACTTCGTCGGCCAGCATAACCCGTGGCGCATGGCGCTGGGAAACCTCCCGGGCAATATGCAGCTGGTGGGGAATCAAGCTGGTGCGTGGGCCAATCAGGCCGCGCATCGGGGACTTACGCAGACCGTAGTTATAGTGGAGTGTCTTGTAACGCAGGGTAAAGTTGCTGTTCTGGTCAATCTGGCCTGCCAGCATACGATCCTGAGGCTTGTTGAAGCGAATATGGTTGCCCAGCTCGGCTTCTGGCAGCTGTCGTGTTTCTCCGTCAGGGAGGGTGCCGCAGTAGGTCAGCAGGCCATCTTTCTCAATCACCTCGGTGACCAGCATAATCCAGCCCTCGTGGCTTTCGACACGATCTCCGGGGTTGAACTCAACGCGGGTCAGAGGGCAGTTGTTTATGGAGTAAAGCCGGGTTTCCCCGGTGGCAGGAAACAGCAGGGTGACCATACGACTGTCAAAGGTGAGCACAGTGCCCAGTCCCTGTTCGGTCTCAGTATCACTAATCCAGCGTTGCCCAGAAACGAAACTCGTCATATTTGACTACTAACCTTGCCTGACTGACAGACCGCCATTATACGTTACCGCCCTGGCGGTGCGTAGGCCGGAGATGGACCGGCGGACTGTATTTTGAAAATGGTTTACGGTGAGAGAGCCTCTGTATCGAACAGCAGGTTCTCAGGCTACTCGGGCCATCCCAATCATACGCTTCCCCGCAGTGTTCTGCCTGAAGATTATGACCGATGTACCAAAAAGCGCGCTATATTAGCGGAATCCTCTTAAATTGCACTACGGGGATGACCGAAATTCAGCATGCCACGATGATTATAGACGGGAGTTTGGCTTTGATTGGCCTGGCTTGTCTTATGAAGTTGTTCTGGAGGGAGTACTGCACAGGAGTTTACTGCGGCCTGTGCAGAAATATAACCGGGGGGCGGTTAGAAGTGGTAACGCAAGCCCATCAACAATGTGGTGGATTCCAGCTTACCCTTGAGTGACTCATCACCCGTCGCTGGCAGGTTTTTCAGCTCCCAGTCTCCCAGGTTGCGATGTTCAACACCAAGATCCAGGGTAAGGTGTTTGCTGAATATATAGGAAACGCCTGCACCCACTGTCCAGGCCATTTCATTACTGGCGTGGTCATCCCACTTTTCATTCCAGTTGGCGTTGGCTGAAAAGGTCTGTACACCGGATGCCTTGTTTTTCGCATATCCTGCACCCGCCATAACGTAGGGCACCAGGTGCTTATTCATGGGGAAATCGTAATAAGCTTTCAGCATGTATACTTCAGATTCAATGCTGATGTTGTTATACGCGGTGCCAAGAAGTGTTACATCGAATGGGCCAGAGTTTGCCTGCCAACCGAGAGATACGTCTATCTGATAATCAGACGCTTTCTGAAAAGACCCTTCAAGCTCCAGACGGAAATTGGGGTTAAATACCAGTCCGGTACCGAATGCTCCAACAGCAACGCTGTGATCGTTATTCAGATTGGCTATCCCCATGCTGCCTTGGGTTGCATCAGGGTTAGTAGAGGGTGCACTACCAACTGCAATGAATGGATTGACAGCCTCAGTATCCTTTATCGCCGTATAAGCCGCCCCGCCACGGGCAAAAGCATAAATATCCATAGCCTGGCTGGTGGCCGGTATAGCCAGCGCCAGGCTGACCAGCATTGCGTTCAATGTTTTCATCATTATTTTACCGTTCAATGGTTAGAGAATTTTTATTTGTTTGAAAGCGATGTGTGTCTGCTTTCTTATAAAAAGGATAGACAAACTATGGGTGAACGGTATCGGCTGGCAATATCAGCGGGCAATGGATGACAGGACCTACATATTGTGTACTTCTGGCTCTATACCCGCCTGACGATATGCCCGGAACTTCGCCCGGGAAACCGCTTTCTGGTCCGGGTTCTGAACCACTACTTCACAGACACGGGCAAAGTCCCTGAAGAATGAAGGAATCTCAGGGCTGAGATTAATCAGCAACCGCTTTGACGCCACGGCAGGGTGGTCAAACCCCAGGGTGATGGGAGACTCTCTGGCCAGGAGTACACTTTCCGGAGTATTGCCCTGGATGGGTGAAATAATCCCATGGGGAAGAAAGCTATCCTCCCGCCATGACCAGAGCAGTTGATCCAAGGACTGGCAGCTGCTTTCATCCGCCGTATGGATATGCATGGGCAGGCCTCCACGCCATGCTTTGTCGATAAGGCGGCAGGCAAACTGCTGTTCGTTTTGCCCGTTATTGTCAAGATTGCTGGCTAGAAGGTAGAAAGTCACTCTGGTCATGGGGAAATCATAAACTAATCTGAGCAAACAAACAGGCCCTGATCGATCAGGGCCTGTCATCAGTACTGGTAACAATCAGATTTTATTCAGCAGGTATTGTACCAGCATGGGGACTGGACGACCGGTAGCCCCTTTTTCCTTACCGGATTTCCAGGCGGTCCCGGCGATATCCAGATGTGCCCAGGGATATGCTTCGGCAAATTTTGCCAGGAAACAGGCCGCGGTAATGGTACCCGCAGCAGGACCACCGATATTGGCCATATCGGCAAAGTTGCTGTCCAGCTGGCGGGTATATTCTTCACCCATCGGCAGCTGCCATGCCCGGTCCATGGCTTCTTTGGAAGCACTGAGCAACTCTTCAGCCAGCGGCTCGTTATTACTGAGCAGGCCGGAGGTATGATGGCCCAGGGCGACGATGCAGGCACCCGTCAGTGTGGCAATATCGATCACCGCTTCCGGCTTATAACGTTCTGCGTAGGTGAGGGCATCACAAAGCACCAGACGGCCTTCGGCATCGGTATTGAGAATTTCAATGGTCTTGCCGGACATGGACGTTACGATATCCCCCGGGCGGGTGGCCTTACCGCTGGGCATGTTTTCTGCCGCAGCCACCATGCCAATAACATTAATGGGCAGGTCCAGCTCAAGAATGGCATTCATCACGCCGAATACGCTGGCGGCACCGCACATATCAAACTTCATTTCATCCATGGAGGCACCGGGTTTCAGGGAGATACCACCGGTATCAAAGGTGATCCCTTTACCCAGCAGAACGAGAGGTTTGGCACCGCGTTTGCCATTTTTGAACTCCATGCAGATCAGCCGGGCTTCCTGTTCGGAACCGGCACTGACGGAGAGCAGGGAACTCATGCCAAGGTCAGACATCTGTTTTTCATTCAGCACCTTGGTAGTCAGTTTGGCATGCTTTTTCGCCAATGCTTTGGCTTCATCGGCAAGGTAGCTTGGATGGCAGATATTGCCTGGCAGGTTGCCCAGGGTTCGGGCCACATTCCGGCCATTACCAATGGCCTGCCCCTGGGCCAGACCGGCTTTCACTTCTTCAGCATTTTTACGGTCTGCCAGCAGAGTCAGCTTCTTCAGAACCGGGCCTTTGCCAGTGTCGTTTTTAAACTGGCTGAACTGATAAAACGCATATTCAACCGCTTCAACCAACTGACGGGTAATCCAGTGCAGTGATTTGCCCTCGACGTTGATATCTTCGATGACAATGGTCGCTTCCCTGGCATTCAGCGACTTCAATTGGCTGGTCAGGTTGCCCGTCAGTTTGTTAAACCGGGCTTCTGTTAATGGCTTATCATTTTCACCCATGGCCAGCAGTAGCAGACGCTCAACCGTCGCATGCCGACTGTGCAGAAGCATCAGTGAGTGGCCGGGCTTGAAATCCAGGTCGCCACGTTTGAGTATGTCGGCAAGATACCCCTCGGTTAACGAGTCTAAGGCTGTCGCAGAGGGCGGAAGCGTTTTCTTGTGGACGCCCAAAATAAGGCAGGCAGTTTTCTGTTTTTCTGCAGCACCACTCTTAACAACAAATTCCATGGTCTCTCCAAGGGGACAAGTTATCCGATTTCATGGATAATAATACGGTTAAGCTAATTCAACCAGACGCTTTAGCCCGGATATGGGATATTCAGGCATTATCCGGACGGCTATCAGAACGTAGAAGTCATTGGGATAATTGTATGTTTATTCTACGATTCTGTCAGACAGACCGGGATTGTACCGGTTTTTTACGGCGACTGACGTATAAATGTTCGTTTTGATTTGATGAATTTCACCAAGGCATGCCTTTAATCATATTTCGTTACCTGTCCAGACAGATGCTGCAGGTTATGTTAGCAGTAACGTCTGTCGTATTGCTCATTATCATGAGTGGACGCTTTGTGAACTATCTGGCACAGGCGGCAACCGGGACGCTGAAAGCGGACTTCCTCTTTGCCATCATGGGTTACCGGATCCCGGAGTTTCTGGTCATGATACTGCCCCTGGGGCTTTTCCTGGGCATTATTCTCGCCTATGGCAGGCTGTATGTTGATAACGAAATGACGGTGCTCAGCGCCTGTGGTCTCAGCCATCATCAACTTTTAGGCATAACCATAGTGCCTGCGGCCGGGGTTATGCTGGTGGTTGCGTTGTTAAGCCTGGTGGTTGCTCCCCGGGGAATACAGGAAGTTGAAAGTATTTTTGTCGAGCAGGACGCTCTGACCGAGTTTGATACCCTGGTTTCCGGACGTTTCCAGAAGTTTGGCTGGCAGCGCGTGACCTACGCAGAGACGTTAACCGATGATCGCCAGCAGATGAACAGGGTTTTTATCGCCAACCGTAACGGGAATAGCAAAAACATAGGTTCAATGACCTTGCTGCTGGCGCAAAAGGCAAGCCTTGAAGTTAATGCAGCAGAGGGTGGTCAGCGTTATCTGATATTGGATGATGGCTACCGTTATGACCTGACGCCCGGCGCATTGCCTCTGCGGGAAATTGCCTTTGAACATTACGGCCTTCGTATGGAAGAGCGCCGCTCCGGAAAAGAGATCAGCAAGGAGCAGGCTCTGCCAACGGCGACACTTTTGGCGTCCGACACCCCGGGCCATCGTGCTGAGCTGCAATGGCGGATCTCTTTGCCACTGTTAATACCCATCGTGGTGCTGATGGCATTGCCCCTGGCCCGGGTTAATCCCAGAAAGGGGCGTTATGTGAAGCTGTTGCCCGGAATATTGCTGTATCTGCTGTATCTGGCTTTGTTAATGAGTGGCCGTGGCGCGATTGAGGATGGGCGACTGTCGCCGGATATTGGCCTGTGGCCGATTCATATTCTTTTCTTGCTGATTGCTTTGCTGTTGTACCTTGTTGAGCCGGGTAAACTCTGGCTGGCGCGCCGGAGGGCTGGAAATGCGTAAGCTGGATCGTTACATTTCCAGAAATGTTCTGGGGGCAACGGTGATTGTCCTGCTGATTCTGGTATTTCTGGAAGCGTTGTTTGCTTTTTTGGGGCAGCTGGATGATGTCAGGGGCAACTATCAGTCGCTGGACGCTTTAATTTATACCCTGTTGATGATACCCAAAAAACTGTACGAGCTGATTCCCGTTTCGGCACTGGTCGGCTGCCTTATGGGGCTGGGCTCCATGGCGTCCAGCAGTGAACTGGTGGTTATGAGGGCCGCTGGTATTTCACTGTGGCGTATTCTGGGGGCAGTCATGAAGCCCACCCTGGTCATGATTATTACCGGATTGATGCTTGGCGAATATCTTGCCCCCATGGCTGAGCAGGTTGGCGAAACCAGAAAGGCGATAGCCCGCTCTGCTGATGGCACATACACAGGAGAAGGCTTCTGGCATCGTGAAGGCCGTGAATTTATCTACTTCAATGCGGTCGAGCCAAACGGCGTGCTTTACGGCGTGAGTCGTTATGTTTTTGATGATGAGATGAAGCTTCAGGAAAGCGCTTTTGCCAAAAGGGGAATCTATCAGGGTGATCATTGGCTGCTGGAGAATGTCACCACCATACGCCGTAAGGATGAGCAGTTTATTTCTGAGCAGAGTCTGGTTGAACCCTGGGATACCAGTCTGACAACAACGCTGTTGAAAGTGGTGGTGGTCAAGCCTGAAGCATTGCCCATATCCGGCCTGCTTACTTATACGAAGTACCTGACAGCACAGGGGCTGGATGCCGGAGAGTATGATCTGGCACTGTGGACAAAGCTGCTTCAACCGTTATCCATACTCTCCCTGGTTATTGTGGGCATCTCTTTTGTTTTTGGTCCTTTGCGTTCGGTCAGTATGGGGTTGCGGATCTTCTCCGGGGTGATCACCGGCATTGTCTTTATGATCGTTCAGAACCTGATGGGACCATCCAGCCTGGTATTCGGGTTTCCACCGGTATTATCGGTAATGATTCCAATCATCATCTGCCTGCTGGCGGGTGCGGTGATGTTAAGGCGAGCTGCCTAAAGGGTTAAAGGGCGTAGGCTCCATGTCCTGAATAAAAGACTGTGCCAATCACCCTTCGACTCCGCTCAGGATAAACGGAGATTGTGCGCATCCTTTAGGCTCCGGTATGCATTCCCACGCAGAGCGTGGGAATGAGGGGGGATTATCGCTGGAAATGGTGCCCGGGAGTTCTTCTTACAGGCTTTTGTGGGATTCGTGTGACCGGGCAGTAGAGCCTGCACTCTTCCAGTTGATGTGAGTGGTGGAAAGCTTCCGGATTTTCTGATAAACGACGAAAGACTTCCGCCAGTTGAGATACAACCTGTTCAAATAGCCGGGTGTTCATACTGGAGTCTCCCTTTTTTAATGCCTGCTGAAAGCCTGTCTGCTATGAATAGCCATCGATGGTCTTGTTGGTACACCGTCGTTGGTGAATGACGATGGTTTCATTCTAATGCTGGATAGGTAAAAATACCAATAAATGTTTCGGTATGTGTGTATCAGGCGGCAGTGAGCAGTCGCCTGTGGATGTTAATGCTGACAGTGTAACCAGTGCCGCTTATTTATGAAGCAGCACTAAGATGTTAGAAGACTGTTGTCAGGTTTTCTTTACCGGTTTTTCCAGAAGAATGACTCTGGATGACGATGCCAGATCCTGCCAGCTTCGCCGCTGATGATCGATCAGTGCCCAGAGAAGCCCGATACCCGCAAGCGACAGTGCAGGAATGGCAATCAGAAAACGGATCACGCTTTGCCATGGGCTGATCAAATGATTGTTGCTGCTGACCACTTTTATTCTCCAGGCCTGCATACCGAGGGTTTGTCCTGACCGGGTCCAGAAAAAGCCAAAGAAGCCGTAAATGATGACCAGCAGGGCGGCGTAGAAAAAGGGGCCTCCAAGCTGGTAGCCTTCTTCAGTCATGGTTTTCAGTTGCTCATTACCGAAAATCTGTATCTGGATGAACAGATTAATAAAACCGGCCATAAACAACAGAGCCAGGATTAACAGAGAATCGTACAACATGGCCGCAGCTCTTCTCCACACTGGAGCCGGGGTAAGATTAGTGGCTTCCATCGACCTCTTGCCTTGTTATTAAACGTGTCGGGACATTCTATCAGCAAATTTTTTTCACGCACATAACAACTGCTGTCGTCCGCTCAATGTTTGTACCCGGCACAGGTATCTCGATATTTTTCTGCCTTTGGGCTTTTTAATGGAACAAATTTACGTGTTAGTTGTCCCATAAGAGCTGAGGGTTTTTGTGAATCGGATTATTACGATTTGATTACATTATTTATCTTTTTTTAAGGGATGAACATGTCTTTCATTGTTGAATGGTGACATGCCTGAGACAATAAAATGCTTTCCGGG
The DNA here is from genome assembly GCF_017744175.1 of Thalassotalea sp. G20_0. Lineage (NCBI taxonomy): Bacteria > Pseudomonadati > Pseudomonadota > Gammaproteobacteria > Alteromonadales > Colwelliaceae > Thalassotalea > Thalassotalea sp. G20_0. Next base: position 184,492 of record NZ_JAGHQV010000003.1, read on the forward strand.
GAGTATGATGAGGCAGAATCGAGTTGTTCATGATTTCTCATTTTTAATTGTTCTTATGTTCAGTTTACTGGCCATTAATACCACTGCCAACGTAGATGAGCATACTGAAAATGTCTCAGAATCATCAATGTATCTGGATGATGAAGACGATTTAATTGAGGAAGATCTGAATGATGAAGATGATTTAATTGAGGAAGATCTGGATGATGAAGATGATTCAATTGAGGAAGATCTGGATGATGAAGACGATTTAATTGAGGAAGATCTGGATGATGATGCTGAAGAAAATGAAGCCAGCAACGAACCCGATAAAGAAAATGCAGACAGTGAATATTACCAGGATCTGATTCGAGCCAGAAATAAGAATGCAACCTCTCTATTTATGTCGATCATTGATAATAGTAACTACCTGTTTAATGACCTGATGATGGACCTCCTGATCCGTCCTTTTATCAACTTTGCTTCGGAGTATCAGGATGTTTTCAATCATCACGTGTTAGATCCGGTGCGCCGTGGTAAACACTATATGAGGTATATGGACAGTGTCATGCTCGGTACCTTTGATAATATTTTGAATGAAGATACCGGGACAACAAACTGGCCTTATGCTATTGCAGGCGCGCCTTATGGCTGGATTGTAAAGAATGTTGTTGCTGATTTTAAGCTGGGCTCTGAGGTACGCAGTCCGGGCATTACCGACAATAAATATCATAATCATCCCGTTCTGGTGGAACGTCTCGGGGCAGAGACGGCGGAAGTGGGAACCAAAATGTCAGAGGAACACAAAAATGAACTGGTCGTTATTGATGTTGTAAAACCTTTTATGCCGAGGCTGGAGATATGGGATGAAGAAAATTCACTGTTTTCGTCCCTGTACAATTTCTATTATGCAACAAAGGAGCTGGTAACTGACGTTTATCATGTTGTCGAATTTGAAGAGACGGATTTTTTCAAACGAACAGGTCGGTATGAGGAGTCTGACCGAACGTTTCTGCATCACTGGAATAAAACCATATCAAAGCGAAGTGCATTCAGAAGTGGTCAGATTATCAGGGTGGACAGGAAAGGGTATTTTTCCATGGGGCCTGTTCCCGTCGCCTGGAATTATTGTGAAGTGATGTTACACGAAGGTGGCAGCAAAGATATTGAGGTTGTTGAAGAGGAAGATGAAACCGAAATTTATTATCAGCATCCTGACACGTATGTATGGGGCGCGCGGGGTGACAGAATGACTCCCAGGGAGAGAACCAGAACGGTTCGTAAAAAGGTGGTCAAACAGGTTCCGAATGTTACCACATTCCGGGTTTACACCGAAAACCTATGCCTTGCAGCGGAGGCATCCATTCGCTCTAAAAGTGAGGTCATTACCTTCACCACGCGCAGGTTGTTTTCCTGGTTAGTGCCCGGGCTGGCATTTATTGGTGCCCCTTCCGTTTCTTACCTGCTGATGGGGCAGTTTGGTATTAATAATTACTTTCCGCTCACAGCCGGCCTGATGGCCACTGTTTTTCTGACGTCCTGGGTGGTTCCCTCAATGTGGGAGTCTGAAATTGAAGATACTATGCACAGTATCAAGTTCCCTCCCCCGGACCAGGAGGCTGACCGAGAATAGACTGCCCTACGCGGCAACTGCTCCTGCGTTGCTCTAGCTCCTGCATCCATGCAGTCGTGCGGTGGCAGTAAATTGGTCTAAAAAGTCAGAAATTTTCTGCCATCCTCGCTACGGGGTCGCCTGGACGGGCGCTATTCTCGGTCAGCCTCCTGGCTGTAATGCCTCTCCTGATAGTAGTCACGGGTCTGACTCTGAGCACCACCTGACCGGTGCTGAAACGTCTTTTGCCGTTTTCAGGCTATCTTAAATTATCTATCCATTGACTTAAGATTAATTTCTCAGGGGATTTGGCATGACCTGGTTACAGCTGATCATTGTTCTGGCATTTATTTTCCTGGGAGCCCGGTTGGGCAGCATTGGTATTGGTTTTGCCGGTGCTGTCGGGGTTGTGGTGCTTACCCTGGGGCTTGGGATGAATCCTGGCACCATTCCGGTGGATGTGATCCTTATCATCATGTCTGTCATTGGTGCTGTGGCAGCCATGCAGGTCGCTGGCGGGCTTGATTATCTGGTATATATTGCGGACAGATTGCTCAGAAAGCGGCCGCAGTATGTGACGTTCCTGGCTCCGGCTATTACTTACTTTATGACATTGCTGGCTGGCACTGGCCATACGGCTTATTCAACATTGCCGGTTATTGCCGCCGTTGCCCGTGAGAATGGTATTCGCCCATCCCGACCACTGAGTATTTCGGTGATTGCCTCTCAGGTCGCCATTACCGCCTCTCCGGTCTCCGCCGCTGTGGTGGTATTCAGCGGTATGTTGCAGCCCTTTGGTGTTGATTATCTGGATCTGCTCCTGATTTGCATTCCTACCACATTTGTTGCCGTGATGTTGACGTCGCTGGTGTGTAATTACCTTGGCTGTGAACTGCACAAAGATGAAGTGTATCTGCACAAGCTCTCTGAAGGCCTGATTCAACCTGCTGAGGTTGTGGATAATCGAATAAAGCCCGGAGCAAGGATGTCCGTGCTGATTTTTGGCCTGAGTATCCTGGCGGTGGTGGTATATGCGACGCTGGTCAGCGATAAGGTGGGTGTTATTGAAAATCCCGTTTTGCCCAGAGACAGTGCCATTTTTGCCTTTATGCTCAGTGCAGCGTGCCTGATTACCCTGGTTACCCATATAGATACCAATCACATTCTGAATGCCCAGACTTTCAAGTCCGGTATGAGTGCATGTATCTGTGTTCTGGGCGTTGCCTGGCTGGGAAATACATTTGTTGGAGCCCATCTTGAGAATGTTCAGGAGACCGCCGGGGATATTCTTGATCACTATCCCTGGCTGCTTGCCCTGGCACTGTTTCTGGCGTCCATGTTACTGTATTCCCAGGCCGCAACGACCCGGGCTCTGATGCCAGCAGCCCTGATGATTGTTGACCCGGTGACCGCTATCGCATCATTTGCTGCCGTCAGTGCCCTGTTTGTTTTGCCAACCTACCCTACTTTGCTTGCAGCGGTCGAGATGGATGAGACAGGTTCTACCCGCATCGGCAAGATGGTGTTTAATCATCCTTTCTTTGTGCCCGGAGTGATCTGTATCCTGCTTTGTGTGATTTTTGGTTTTCTGCTGGCTCCGGTTATTATCTAGAAGGGATTTCGAATAATAATATTGATCCAAGGGGCAGGGGGAGCAGGTATGTTAAATCTTGATACTACGGTGCTGGTGGTTGTGGATGTTCAGGGCAAGCTGGCGACCATGATGCATGAACATGAGTCACTCTTTGAGAATATTGTGACCATGGTTAAAGGGGCCAGATTGCTTAATATTCCGATTCTCTGGCTGGAGCAGGTTCCGGAAAAGCTGGGAGCCACAGTTCCTGAACTGGCTGATGAGTTATCGGACTTCAGCCCGGTGAGAAAAACATCCTTCAGTGCCTGTGGCGAGCCTGCTTTTATGTCAGCACTTGAACAGACCGGTGGCAGACAGGTGTTGTTGACCGGCATAGAGACCCATATCTGCGTCTATCAGACGGCGATGGATCTTCTTGCCGGAGGCTATGAGGTCGAAGTGCTGGTTGATGGGGTTTCATCAAGAAAATTACTGAGTAAAGAGGTAGCTCTGGATAAAATGTCAGCCCAGGGGGCTGATCTGACAACTGTTGAAATGGCGCTGTTTGAATTGATGAAATCTGCCGACGCACCACAGTTTCGTGATGTCGCCAGGCTGATTAAATGATCCGACAGGCTCCTCAGCAGTCTGAGGCCCACTTTTCGGTGTCAGAAGATAAGGTGGGCAATCGCGGCAATAACGGGCAGTGTGACCAGCGTTCTTAGAATAAAAATAATAAATAGCTCAAACAAGGTTACCGGAATCTTGCTTCCCAGGAGCAAGGCACCCACCTCAGAGAGGTAAATCAGCTGAGTCAGGGATAATGCCGCAATTACAAACCGGGTCATGTCATTGTCAATGGATGCCGCCAGGATAGAGGGCACGAACATATCGGTGAAGCCCACCATCATGGTGGTTGAGGCCGCCTGGGCTTCAGGAATCTGCAACCACTCCAGCAAAGGCAGAAAAGGCATTCCCAGGTACTGGAAGATCGGGGTGTATTCGGCAATGATCAGTGCAATGGTACCAATGCCCATTACGACTGGCAGTACACCAAACACCATATCGATGGCGTTCTTGCCACCATCCTGAATGATCTTCATGGGATTGGTGATTTTTGCGGCTCTGTCCAGTGCCTGCTCCAGACCCCAGGCAAAAGCACTGGTACCCTGAGGAATAATTTCATCATCATCACTGCGGGTTTTGCCGCAGATGAACACGTCTTTTTTTCTGGACAGGGGAGGCAGCTTGGGGACGATAAAAGCGGCAACCAGCCCGGCAAAGCAGACGGTAAGGTAGAAGCGGGTAAACATGTGTTCCAGACCCACCTGGGCAATCACCACCAGTGAGAAGGTAATCGAAACAACAGAGAAAGTGGTGCCGATTACCGCAGCTTCACGCTGAGTATAATAGGAGGTTTCATACTGCTTACTGGTCATCAGAATACCAACGCTGCCATCCCCCAGCCATGAGGCAATACAGTCAATAGCTGAACGGCCGGGCAGGTTAAATACTGGTCGCATTATGCGTGTCATCAGGGTGCCCAGCAGCTCCAGCAGGCCAAAGTTCATTAACAGTGGCAGTAAAAGTCCGGCAAAGATAAAGACTGAAAACAGGGTCGGCATCAGGTCATTTAAAACCATGCCGCCAGTGGCTCCTGACCAGATGGCTTCCGGACCAAACTCGAAAAAGCTGGCAAGCACAAAGACCATGCCAGCAACCCTTACCAGGCACCAGAGAGGGGTAATATCAAACAGAGAGTTAAGAAATGGGCGCGTCATTATTGCTTGTGGCTGGAACAGCTTGGTAATGATGGTGATGCACCCGGTAAAGCACACAATAATGGTAATGATGGTGGTCAGCTGGTCTTTGAGCAGCGCTTTTAACCCGCCGGCCAGCAGGGCAACAGGAATGGTAAATTCATCATTAATACTGACTGGAGTGACAAATAGCAACAGACCCATCAGTGATGGGATTAAAAATGTTAACCAGTGACGAAGGCTGGTCTCTCTCTTTTTTACGGCTGTAAACTGCTTCATAACAAGCCCCGGGCTCCTCAAACTCAGCCATGCACGAAAGTATGATTCAAAAACCTCAAATTTCCTGCCCAGCGAATAAATGAGTCAGGAGTGTCGGTAATGGTCTACCTGAATCAGTGCATATCGCAGCCGGTAGGTTTGATGGCTGTTGATTGCGCTCTGTTCGGGTTTATTATGCATTATTTCTTAATAAATATTAACTTTCTACCCCGAAAAAGCCCTATTTTATTGATTTTTTATTAAATTCTCATGATTTCGGGCAGAAGCAGGTTGTTCTATATCCTGCAGGCTCTGGTATGCATTCCCACGCAGAGCGTGGGAGCGGGGGAAAAGGTTAGGCAGGCTGGTCTCTTTCTTTTTTACGGCTGTAAACTGCTTCATAACAAGCCCTGCTCAGCCATGCACAAAAATATGATTCAAAAAGTTAAATCAGCAGTCTTGCACATTCTGTGTGGCCATATCTGTGAGCGGTGTCCCGGGGTGTCCGGCCACGAGCATTTTTTATTTTGATGTCAATGCCGGGAGCTTTAAGTAACGCCTTGACGCAATCTATCTGGCCACGGTGGGCAGCGCGGTGCAGGGGCGTAATACCACGGATTGACGTCAAATTGACATCAATGTCTTCGGCGGTCAATAACGCCGTGATGCACCCTGCATGGCCGTTTATGGCAGCCCAGTGCAGGGGCGTCTCAGGTGTTTTCATATTGACGTCAATGCCTTTGGCGGTTAATAACAATATGATGCACTCTGTATGGCCGTTTATGGCAGCCCAGTGCAGGGGCGTATAGCCCTTAACTGTTGCATTGACGTTAATGCCTTTGGTGGCCAATAACACCCTGACGCAATCTGTGTGACCGGATTTGGCAGCAAAGATCAGGGGCGTCCAGCCATCGTAAGATTTCTCATTGACGTCCATGTTTTCAGCGGTCAATAACGCCGTGATGCAGTTTGCGTGGCCTTCTAAGGCAGCCCAGTGAAGGGCCGTAAGGCCTGAAGACGCTGTCACATTGACGTCGATGCCTTCAGCGGTCAATAACTCCGTGACGCAGCCTGCATGGCCGGATTGGGCAGCACGGATCAGGGGCGTATAGCCATTTTTAGACTTGGCATTGACGTCAATGCCGTTGGCGGTCAGCAATACCTTGACGCATTCTGTGTGGCCTTCTTCGGCAGCCCAATGCAGGGGGGTAAAGCCTTGAGACATTTGCACATTGACGTCAATGCCCTTGACGGTCAGTAACAGCTTGACGCACTCTGCGTTACCCATTAACACAGCACAGGCCAGGGGCGTCCAGCCACCGTCAGACTTCGCATTGACGTCAATGCCGTCGGCAGTCAATAATGCCTTGGCGCACTCTACGTGGCCTTGTTTGACAGCACAGGCCAGGGGCGTCCAGCCACCGTCAGACTTCGCATTGACGTCAATGCCGTCGGCAGTCAATAATGCCTTGATGCACTCTGCGTGGCCTTTCAGGGCAGCACAGTTGAGGGGCGTAAAGCCATTGATATTCTGCACATTGACGTCAATGCCCTTGACGGTCAGTAACGTCCTGACGAACGCTGTGTGCCCGCATTTGGCAGCGATGTGCAGGGGGCAGTAGCCAAGGGTATTTTTCTGGTTAACCTCCGGGTTGCCCAACTTCAACAGGTATTCCAATCCGGGCAAATTACCGGAAAGTGCAAAGCACGCCAGAGGGCTGTCCTCACCGTTCAAGGGCCTGGTCAATTGATCACAATGACCGGTTGACAGAAGATTGGACAGGGTTTCTGCCTGCTTCAGTTTTAATGCCTGTTTAAACAGTCGCCGACAATCATTGGGTGTCAGTAACTTTATTATATCCTCGTGTGAAAAATCAGAGATTTGCCAGCTGGCTATGCGTGATGTAATTGGTGAAATATGTATTCCCTGTTGTTGAAGTCTCAATAAGACCGGTTTCAGTAGAGGCGTATCGGTCAGCCAGTCCAGTCTGCCCGGAGCAATGGTGATTGTACCAGCGGCAAAATGATCACTTACACACTGGCATAACTTTTCTTTAAAGGTGTCATCGTTTTTAATCAGCTTGTCACAGAGTTGGTTGGAAAGTGCCCTGGTCACCATCGCTGGTGCTTTGCCAAGCTGTTCGATGGTGACGTGTTGCAGGAAAAACGAGGCAATATGCTCAGCCTTATCCGTTTGCTCCATTGCCTGGGTAAGTAGGGCATAAATGGTTGTTTGAGGCCAGGTTGAGAAGTCAATGGACGTTAAATGAGGCAATGTCAGCGTGGTGTGATTATTTGCATTTAAGGTACACGCCTGCCCAGCTGGCAAGTACTGATAATGATTAAATACCCAGAAGAAAAGCTGATTTATCGTCCCGATATGCCATGCCGAATCGACGCCTGCGGGAATAGCGGTGAACACCTGGGCCGATGACTCAGAGAAATAGCTGGCCACCCAGGCCAGTAACTTCTCCCGGTACCGGCCAAGGTAATAGTTGTTATTGCCTGTTTCTTCGATCAGGGCCCTGAGATCAAGCGACTGTTCGCCCGTAGTTTTCAGTAAATGGTTAACTGGTTTAAAGAGTGTGCTTTCAAGTGTACCAATTCTGTCTGAAGTCAGCTCAGAGGGATCAATAACGTCGGTTTCCCATGCCTGCACTCCCAGTTTTTGAAGGGTTGTGCTGATCTGGTCAGACCACTCGGACGAGAGTTTACGCAGGATGGTACAGGCATTGACTGACAAGGGGGCAGCAGCAAGAAATCGCTGGGTAAGGCCATCACTCAGATTGTTCGGTGCCAGAGTGTCAGTGAAGGGAGAGAGCCCCAGAGGCTCACAGAAAAGGTTGTGAAAGCTGTGAACCCAGTGGATTTCTGTGTTTGGTGATATATTAACCAATCCCTCCCGTTGTAGCTCAAGCAGGAAAGACTGGATAAATTGATCAAACAGCTCACTCCTGACCTTAAAGAGCTTCCCATCCAGCCCTCCCCGGGAGGCTTCCAGATTAAGAAAACTCCGGGTAAAGCGGCCATGAATACCGGGAGCACACTCCTGAATGTCGTTCAGGCACTCATGGAGTACACAGGCAATGTAATTTTGGTTGTCAACATTTGGATCGTTTTGTTGATCCTTAAGCTGCATGACTAACTGTCGAATCTGAAAGCGTGTCTCACGATAAAGAGGTAGCAGGCTGTTTTTAAGATGTTCAGGAGGTGATTTCAGCTTGTCATGAAAAATATCGATTGATGTATCGTACTGATCATTAACATAGGGGTGTACCAGTTGCTTCATAGCCTGAATATCATTCAGGAAACGGGTTTTTATCCCGGGAAAAGCAGCGTGGGTTTCCAGTTCTTCATAACAATGAACCCCGGGCAATTCAATATATTCTGGCTGATGGGCGACCGTTGGTATTTGTGACTTTCCAGAAGAAGTATCTGGTTGCCAGGGTTGGAAAAGTATTGAGTTGACTTCTGTATTTAAAGGAAGCATGAACTTGTCCACTAGTATATTTGTTTTGGACATATATGACTTTAAAGCAGTGGGAAAGTTGCTTATTAACGGCTTTCATTAATCATTAAATTTTCTAATACCAAAATGAATATTGGCGTGGGAACACGCTGTAACGAATTAACAGGAAACTGCCAGCTCTAAAGGGGGGAGCCGGCAGTTGTTATGAAATGCAGTTAAGAAAATAAATCAGCCGCGGTAATAACGCTGTTCGATAAACGGCATTTTACTGACGGTCATTGGCAGCTTTTTACCTCTGACCCGTGCATACACTTCTGTGCCCAGTGTCGCATAATCGGCGTGGATCAGAGCCATTGCAACAGGTGCTTCAATCGTTGGGCCAAAGGTGCCGGAGGTTACCCGCCCGATATGATGACCGAGATCATCAATCAGTTCTGCCCCTTCACGAACCGGGGCCCTGGTACTGCCAATAAGGCCAATGCGTTTGGTAGCAACCTGTCTGGTATCAATCTGTTGCAGAATTTTCCCGGCTCCGGGGAAGCCTCCTGCCCGCTCACCACCATGACGACGATTTTTACTGATTGCCCACATCAGGCTCGCTTCAATTGGGGTGGTATTGACATCCATATCATGGCCGTAGAGACAGAGGCCTGACTCCAGGCGGAGGGAGTCTCTGGCTCCCAAACCAATTAATTCAACCTCCGGATGGTCGAGTAGCAGCCGGGTGATGCGTTCTGCCTCGTTTTCCGGGATGGAAATTTCAAAGCCGTCTTCTCCGGTATAACCGGAACGACTGATAAAACAGGGCGTCCCATCAATGGATAGCTGGCGGGAGTCCATAAAGACCATTTCAGCTACCTCGGGAACAACCTTTGCCAAAACGGCTGCGGCCATGGGTCCCTGAAGAGCAACGAGTGCCCGGTTATCGAGAACGTCCAGCTTGATACCTTCCGGCAGTCTGGACCGGATATGCTGAATATCCTGCGCCTTGCACGCAGCATTAACCACCAGATAGAGGCAATCGTCGTAACGGGTGACCATCAGATCATCAAGGATACCCCCAGCCTCATTGGTAAGCAGGGCATAACGCTGCCTGCCAATGGCAAGGCCTGCAACATCAACCGGTACCAGGGATTCCAGGAAATAGTCAGCCCCTTCACCGGACAGTTTCAGCTGCCCCATATGGGAGACATCAAAAAGCCCGGCTTTACTGCGGGTATGGATATGCTCGTTCCTGACACCGGATGGGTACTGCACCGGCATTTCATAACCGGCAAAAGGAACCATTTTTGCTCCCCGGGCCAGATGAAGATCATATAACGGGGTTCTCTTCAGGCTTTCAGCGGACGCTTCAGACATACCTCATCTCCATTTATCGTATTCAATTATCGAGAGAGCCTCTGGTTTGAATGGTTATAAGGTTCTCAATAAGTCTCTTGTTTAAATAATTTCTGTCAAAATCATCTGTATAAATTAATGGATTATGGAAGGGGGTGAAAAATATTCTGTCAAAACCTTTAACATATTGTTTTTATTTGATTTTATGTGTTGTGGTTGTGAGATTTTGTGAAAGTATAGGGCGCATCTTCCCATATATGTTGATACCTTAGCCAGCACAATTTTATGGTTACGAAGAATCTCAGTTATTTTCATTCCTCAGTCAGGAAAATCACTCTGGTGAGGAAACTTTATTCTTAATTTCAGGCAGCCTGGTAAGTGTAAATACAGGCTGCGACGTTAACAGATTGCAATATCAATGGAGGCTTGAAGGGGTTGGTCATTTGAGGGTATTGCTACACTGGGCTGTTGTCGTCCCTGTCAATCTGACCGATATCAAGCATGGGCGCGGCATCGAGATGTTGAGCATCCAGCATAAAGGCTACCCGCTCAAGAGCAGAGATCACCATGGACTGCTCCCAGTCCTGCATATCGTTAAATCGTCGTGTAAAAAGATCCTGTTGCGGGGTGGGGGCACCTTTCAGCAGGTTGAGCCCGGCGGTGGTCAGGCTGATCCAAACCTTGCGCTTATCATCGGCTCCACGCTCCCGGGCAACCAGTGCCTTTTTTTCCAGGCGATCAAGAATACTGGTTACTGTCGCCTGGGTAATACCAATGGACTTCGCCAGCTCTCCGGTTGTGATCTGATGAGACTGTCTGAGAGTCTGCAACACCATTAACTGGGGAAGGGTGAGGTTAGTACATCGACTGATTTCCTTGTCCTGCATATCTGTTGATCTGATGATCTGACGCAAAATTACCAGCGCATCCTGACTTCTTGCCATTCGGTACAGTTCTCATTTTCTCTAACAAATGCCTTACTATTCACGGCTTCTCTCTGGATTTCAATAAAAAATACATTGCTCATCAAACTTTATGCGGTGTAAGTCATATGACTTATTTTAATCTTTTATTGATTTTTTTGGTTTTAAATGGTGTAAAATATATAGAAATACTAAATTTTAGCTTTACTAAAATATCATAAAGCGATGAATATTGTTTACCGAAAACCAGAAAAAGAAGACGGTATGTCTGTCCACAGGCTGGTCAGCCAGTGTCCACCACTGGATAAAAACTCTTTGTATTGCAATCTATTGCAATGTACGGATTTTGCCGGGACCTCGATTATTGCAGAGGCAGACAACGGAGAGGTTATCGGGTTTATCTCTGGTTACCTGTCTCCTGACAGCACCGATACGCTTTTTATCTGGCAGGTGGCCTTGCACCCACAATATCGTGGCAGAGGCATTGCCCTGCAGATGCTAAGCAGACTGTTTACCCGTTACCCACAACTTCAGTGCCTGAAAACCACCATTGCACCCGGTAACCGGGCGTCACAAAAACTATTCCAGACCTTTTTCAAAAACCATGGAATGACCGTTGAAACCATTGAGCATTTTAAAGCCGGAGTTCATCTCGACAGTGGCCATGAAGATGAAGTTCTCTATCTGGCCAGAATGGAAGTCTCAGAGTCAGCAGCGGTCCGGGCCAGCAATGAACATCACCACCCTGTAGAGGTAACCGAATAAATGAGTATTTTTGACGAACTGGAATCCGGCGTGCAGTGCTATGCACGCTCTTTTCCCCAGACATTTCACCGGGCGCAGGGCGAGTTCCTGTATGACGAAAATGGTAACAAATATCTTGATTTCCTGGCTGGAGCAGGCACGCTCAATTACGGGCACAATCATGCAGTATTCAAAGAAGCGCTGCTGGAATATATTCGGGAGGATGGCATCACCCATGGTCTGGATATGCATACAAAAGCCAAAGAGGCTTTTCTGACGACGTTCAGAGAAAAAATCCTCAAACCAAGAGATCTGGACTATGTCGTACAGTTTACCGGCCCCACCGGGACCAATGCTGTTGAAGCAGCCCTGAAACTGGCGCGGAAAGTTACCGGCAGAACCGACGTCATTGCCTTTACCAATGGATTTCACGGTGTCAGCCTTGGCGCTCTGGCTGCCACCGGCAACAGCCATCACCGCAGTGGTGCCGGGATCAGTCTGAACGGCGTCAGCCGGCTACCCTATGACGGCTACCTGAATGGCAATATTGATACCACAGAGTACCTGGATAAAGTGCTGGGAGATGCCAGCAGTGGTGTTGACCTCCCGGCAGCGGTTATTGTTGAAACCGTTCAGGGCGAAGGCGGCATTAACGCGGCAAGCTTTGAATGGCTGAAAAATCTGGAAGCGGTCTGCAAAAAATACGACATACTTCTGATTGTTGATGACATTCAGGCAGGTTGTGGCAGAACAGGTACTTTCTTCAGCTTTGAAGAAGCCGGCATAAAACCAGACATTGTTACACTGTCGAAATCCCTCAGTGGTTATGGCCTGCCATTTGCCGTTACATTGTTCCGTCCAGACCTGGATCAATGGAAACCGGGTGAACACAACGGTACATTCCGTGGCAATAACCTGGCCTTTGTTACCGCCAGGGCCGCCATCGACCACTACTGGTCAGACAATGGCTTTTCCGAAGACATCAAAAAGAAATCACTCTATATATCTAACCGTCTGAAAGACATTGCAGAAATCCATAACGCTGAAACCCTGAGCATCCGTGGACGTGGTATGTTCCAGGGGATTGACTGCAGTAACGGGGAGCTGGCGGGAAAAATCACCCGCAGCTGTTTTGAAAATGGACTGATTATTGAAACCAGTGGCCCTGAGGATCAGGTAGTCAAGCTGCTATGCCCACTGATTATCAGTGACCAGAACCTGAAAGCAGGCCTTGATATTATTGAAAATGCCTTTGCTGACGTTTGTATCCCGGATACCCAACCTCTTAATGAGAGCAATCAACTCAACAACCTGTTCCGTGTAGCCAGCTGAGAAAATAATAATGATTGTACGTACCCTTGAAGACGCAGAACAATCAGAGCGTCGTGTCGTTTCCCCTGACGGTCATTGGGAAAGCACGCGCCTGCTGTTAAAAAATGACAACATGGGCTTCTCTTTTCACATTACCACTATTTATGCCAATACCGAGACTCACATCTGGTATCAGAATCATCTGGAGTCTGTCTACTGCATCAGTGGTGAAGGTGAAGTTGAAACACTGGCTGATGGCAGGGTTCACTCCATCAAACCAGGCACCATCTATATTCTGGATAAAAACGATGAGCACTTGCTGAGAGCCCATAGCGAACTGAAACTGGCCTGTGTTTTCAACCCGGCACTGAGCGGTCAGGAAGTACACGATAAAAACGGGGTTTACCCCCTTTTGCAGGACAGTTGATTTAACCACGTTTGCAGATGCATTACTTCACGTCCCTGAAGCAGCAATTTCACGCCTTCTCGGGGGTGCAACTTTTTCTTTGTCGACCACCATATTGACAACCGGGCGGGGGGCCATTTGTGGTACCCCCCACCCCGGCCAGAATTTGTCTGCTCCGGGCAAAACATTCAACTTATCTGATCAACAGAACAATGGCGCATACAGTAGAGAAAATCGGTATGGCAATGCATCAGACCATACGACAGGTTGAAATGCAGTGTATTGTTGCTGAATCGGGCTATGAGAAGGCGATCCGGGCATTGCACCGAAACCTTGTGGAAAATGAAAATCACGGTTCCGTTATTCGACGATATATTGCTGCTTGAGGCTATATCCTGTTATTCGTGGTTCCATCTTTAACTTGCCGAAGAGAGGAGTAGGCGCTTAATGTCTACCCTAAGATCCGTGGTTAACCTCAAGAGGGTTTGATATGAAGTTAACCAAAGGCCTCTTATCTCATTTTTCCTGCCCCAACTTGCCGTCATATTTATTTCATGTTGTATCAAGCAGGCTTTATAGTAGATAATCCGAATGTAAGGATATGGTTTTACTCAGGTTTTCCTGTAATGCCGGGTGACTCTGGTTTAAGTAATAATAATTGCGACTGTGTAAGCGGTAAGGCTATGCGCTCAGTTCAGATCATAACGGGTACTGAACTGAATGCCAGTCTAAGCACGAAGTATCGTCTGTTTGGTTGATTTTTCACCCCCCTTGTTTATCCCACAAGGTGTCCGTTTTTCTGCCCATCATCAAAGGTGCTGGGCTTTGAGACAGTGCACGACCAATTGACAGCGTTCTCCAACCGTTTGCTTAAGGCCGCATCTTGAGGAATATGATGTGAGCGAAAATAACGGTGGTATTCAGCGCCCTGACGGTAAGGTCAAGGCGATTGATACAGACTATCAGATTGGCCAGGATAATATTGCCCTTAAAGTGGGGCCACTGGGTTTGGATATCCATAACCGGGTCTTTGCGATTTCAGGTCTGTCGATCGTCATGTTCGTCGTATTGACACTGGCCTTCCGGAACAGTGTTGAGCCTTTCTTTGAAGGCCTGCGTGGATGGTTGACGTCGAATATGGACTGGTTCTTTTTGTCCGCCAGCAATATTTTCGTACTGGTCTGCCTGGCGCTGATCGTGACGCCACTTGGACGGGTACGTATAGGTGGCACCGAAGCTGAGCCGGACTACAGCTATGCAGGCTGGCTGGCGATGCTGTTTGCCGCTGGTATGGGTATTGGTCTGGTGTTCTTCGGTGTGTCCGAGCCGATGTCTCACTTCAGCTCCTCCCTGGGCGGTGTCACCATTGAAGATGGCGTACGTACTGACTGGGCACCGCTCAATGGTGCAGAGGGTGATAATGCAGGTGCTCAGGCGCTGGGCATGGCTGCCACCATTTACCACTGGGCATTGCACCCCTGGTCCATCTATGCGCTGCTGGCATTGGGTTTGGCCATCTTCTCTTTTAACAAAGGTCTGCCCCTGACGATGCGTTCCATCTTCTACCCACTTTTCGGTGAGCGTATCTGGGGATGGACAGGTCATGTCATCGACATTCTGGCTGTCGTTGCCACCGTCTTCGGTCTGGCAACCTCGCTGGGGTATGGAGCCTCTCAGGCGATGACCGGTCTGAACTTCCTGTTCGATATCCCGCTGAACAACAGTACCCAGGTGATGCTGATCCTGGCGATTACCGCTCTGGCACTGATCTCTGTTGTGGCGGGTCTGGACGGTGGCGTGAAGCGTCTGTCAGAGATCAACATGGGGCTGGCCGCTTTGCTGCTGGTGTTCGTTATTGTTGTGGGCCCTACTGCCGCCATTATGGGGGGCTTCTTCGACAATATCCTGTCGTACCTGGGGTATCTGCCAGCGCTGTCGATGCCGTTTGGTCGTGAGGACGCGAACTTTTCCCAGGGCTGGACTGCCTTCTACTGGTCCTGGTGGATCTCCTGGTCACCGTTCGTGGGTATGTTTATCGCCCGTGTTTCCCGTGGCCGTACCGTGCGTGAGTTCATCACCTGCGTGATCCTGATTCCGTCAACGGTGTGTGTGCTGTGGATGACGGCGTTTGGCGGTACCGCCATGAGCCAATACGTTAACGATGGCTACCAGGCGGTCTTTAACGCGGAACTGCCGCTGAAGCTGTTCGCCATGCTGGACGTGATGCCGCTGGCTGAGATCACCTCAGTGGTGGGTATCATCCTGGTGGTGGTGTTCTTTATTACCTCAGCAGACTCCGGCTCTTTGGTCATCGACACCATCGCCGCCGGCGGTAAAGTGGACGCGCCTATGGCGCAGCGCATTTTCTGGTGTAGCTTCGCGGGCCTGGTGGCGATTGCCCTGATGTTGGGTGGTGGCCTGGCTGCGGCACAGGCCATGGCGGTCACCACCGGTTTGCCCTTTACCGTGGTCCTGCTACTGGCAACTTTCTCACTGCTGAAGGGCCTGGTCAGCGAGCCGAGAAAACCGGCCAACAAGCCCGGCGCACTGGCGTTTTCGACCAAATAAGCTCCGCGCTGAAAAAAGAAAAAAGGGGGCTATGAGCCCCTTTTTTTAGATGTTTACCATTCCCGTTCCCTAAGCCCACAGTACTGGCCAGAAAAGGGTGGCTTAATACAGGGCACGGTGGTAGCTACCCGATCAACCTCATACTTGCCGGAATCGAAGATGGAAGCGGAACAGCTGGAAGTACTCAACTTTATCTCGCAGTACCCGCCCTTTGACGAGTTACCAGAAGAGAAGCTCAAAGAAATCACCCTGAATATTGAGGTGGCTTACTATCGGGCTGACAGCATGATCCTCAATCAGGGGGATAGTATTCGGGACCTCTACCTGATCCGCAGTGGCGTTGTGGAGATCTACCTGCGCAAAGGTGAGCTTTATAACCGTCTGGACAGCGGCGCAGTGTTTGGTCAGAAAGGGCTGTTGATGAACAACAAGGTAAGGATGCCAGCCAGGGCCATTGAAGACACCCTGGTTTACTGCATTCCCGATGCCCTGTTCAAAAGCCTCTGTGATGAGTTTGATCACTTTGCCGATTTTATGGAGTTGCATGACGGCAACCAGCTGCGCAATGCTATCTCGAACCGCGCCAAAGGCAATAACCTGACCACCGTAAAAGCCCGTAAACTCGTTGCCCGGGAGCCGGTGACCGTCTCTGTGGATACGACTATCCAGGCGGCAGCCCGGTTGATGGATGACGAGAACGTCACATCGCTATTGGTGGTGAACCAACAGGATGAATCAAAGGATGAGGCAGATACCCTGCTCGGTATCGTGACCGAGCGTGACTTATGTGTGCGGGTGCTGGCTGCCGGTCTGAATACGGACACCACCGTTGCCGAGGTGATGAGTACCGATGTGGTGACCGTGGATTACAACACCTACGTGTTTGAAGCCATGTTGATGATGTTGCGCTACAACCTGCATCATCTGCCAATTCGGAAGGACAGAAACGTCATCGGCATCATCG
This sequence comes from Thalassotalea sp. G20_0, assembly GCF_017744175.1. Classification (NCBI taxonomy): domain Bacteria; kingdom Pseudomonadati; phylum Pseudomonadota; class Gammaproteobacteria; order Alteromonadales; family Colwelliaceae; genus Thalassotalea; species Thalassotalea sp. G20_0. Next base: position 201,397 of record NZ_JAGHQV010000003.1, read on the forward strand.
GTATGACCGACATCGTCCGCTACGAATCCCAAAACAGCCTGTTGCTGGTCCACTCAATCTTTACCTGCCATACCGTCGATGAGTTGAAAGCCGTTTCCAGACAGGTAAAAGATTGCTTTGTGCGTATGGTGGATGAAGATGCTAATGCTCATATGGTGGGCAGTGCCATGTCGGTGATTGGCCGCAGCTTTAAACAGCGCCTGGCGGAAATTGCCGAAGAGGAGCTGGGGGCACCGCCTGTTCCCTATTGCCTGCTGGCGATGGGTTCAATGGCCCGTGATGAGCAGCTGATCGTGACTGATCAGGACAACGCCCTGATTCTGGATGATAGTTATGATGAAGCGGAACACGGTGAGTACTTTAAACGCCTGGCCGACATCATTTGCGATGGCCTCAACGACTGTGGCTACAGCTACTGCAGCGGCGGTATTATGGCGTCCAATCCGCAATGGCGCATGACCCATACTCAGTGGGAGGAGTGCTTTGCCCAATGGATTGATCAACCCAACCCGGAAACTCTGCTCCATTCCTCCATCTTCTTCGACATCGAAGGGGTTTATGGCCGCCTGAAATGGGCGGAGCAACTGCAGGGCTTTGTAGTGCGTCGTGCCCGTCGCAACAACCGTTTCCTGGCCTGCATGGCTCATAACGCGATCAATCGTACGCCGCCCCTGGGCTTTTTCAAGGACTTTGTGATGGAGCAGGATGGTCGCCACCGCAACTCTATCAACCTCAAGCGGCGTGGTACCGCTCCTCTGGCGGACCTGGTGCGGGTGCACGCGATGGCCGTTGGCTCACTGGCGAAAAACTCCTTTGAGCGTCTGGATGACATCATTGCTGCCGGCATCCTGCCCAAGGGTCGGGCACAGGATCTGCGTGATGCCATGGAATTGATCTATATGGTGCGAATCCGCCACCAGGCTCTGGATGTGGAGCAGGGCGAACAACCGGACAACAGCGTTGAACCGGAAAATATGTCGGATTTCGAGCGCCGTAACCTCAAGGCTGCGTTCCAGATCCTCAGTAACGCGCAAAGCTTTATTAAGTTCCGCTATCAAAGGAGTCACTCATGATCTCCCTGCTGAGAGCCGAACCCCATAGTGAGCTGCTGCTCGACACCCGTGATACCCCCAACTGGTCAGAGCGGTTTGCTGAATTGGCACTTGAAGCTCAGGACGCCCGGCTTAAACGGTTTTACCGGGTGTTGCCTGCAGGGCCGGAAACATCGGTGAGTCAGGTGCCATTTGTGGCACTTGACTTTGAAACCACCGGTCTGAACCCCGACGAGGACGAGATCATCAGCATTGGTCTGGTACCCTTTACCCGACAGCGTATCCAGTGCAAAGGTTCAGCGCACTGGATCGTTAACCCCAACCGACCCCTGAATAAGGAATCGGTTGTCATTCATGGCATCACTCACTCGGATCTGGAGCAGGCACCGGATCTGGAGGTGGTGCTGGACCAGGTGCTTAACGCCCTGGCCGGAAAAATCGTGGTGGTTCACTACAAGCAGATTGAACGTGAGTTTATGGACCGGGCGTTGCGTGAACGCCTGGGTGAAGGCATTATCTTCCCCGTCGTTGATACCCTGGATATTGAGGCTGCCATTCAGCACCGCGCATGCAGAGGCTGGCTTAACCGCCTGCGGGGCAAAAGGCCGGGATCGGTCAGACTGGGGCGCTCCCGTGAGCGCTATGGCCTGCCTGCCTACCAGCCTCACCACGCACTGACCGATGCCCTGGCCACCGCCGAGCTGCTGCAGGCGCAATTGGCGTGGCACTTCCCCCCGGACACCTTACTGGGCGAGATCTGGCAATAGTTTGTTGGTTAATAGTCTCAAAGGGAGGCCGCCCGGGGTTTATCCTATATTCCGCAGCTGAACTCGATAAAGTCGATGAAATCCCTAGGAGGCTGACCGAGAATAGACTGCCCTACTGCGGTTGCGATAAATTGGTCTAAAAATTCCTGCTTCTTCGTCAAATAGCCCCGCTATTCTCCTCAGAATCAGAAATTTTTATCCTCAATTTCTCGCAATCCTCGTTACGGGCGCTATTCCCGGTCAGCCTCCTAGCAGGAGTGTTTGCTCATCCGAATCCACATACTCGCCCAGTGGGTGAATGGGCAAAATCGTCAAATCTCTTGTCCTGCAAGGGATATAACGATATTTCAGAGTTTCAACATAACTATTCGCTAAAACCAGCAATACTGACCCGCAAGCCGGGTAAGGTTACCCACTTAATGTGGACTGTAGGCTGGGTTGGGCCAGGTGATCATTAGCTATGTGTCCATTAACCCGGATATTTCATAAACTGCCCCGAATCTCGCTTCTCCTTTGCCGCTCTATGGGAGTTTTGTTCAGTCGACCGTACTCCCCGGTACGGCGCTTCCTCACAAAATCCCTTAGAGCGACAAAGTCCCGCGCGAGATTCGGGGCAGTTTATGAAATATCCGGCTTAGACTTATGTCTAATAATAATTTATTTAAATTGAATATATATTTATAAATAATGAATAAGTACACAAGGAGGTAGTGTATGATGAAGCCAACAACTGGGGATTTAGTGTCAGCAGCTACGCAAATCTTTTCGGTTACGACAGGATGTTCTGAAAATATCTTGAATGTATATGATAAGAAAAAAGGAAATCCAACATTGCTGCAAATGAAACTAACACCCGAAAATGTCAGTAAAATTGTAGATTTGGAAAATAAAGCAGCTGTAACTGGCTCATCCAAAACATTTGCAGATCGTGCTGCAAAAATTGCAACACCTTTAAGGCCTTTCATCGCTCATGCTGCTGCACAATTATTAGTCACAGCTCAATCAGGATATTTCAGCAATAACGAGTACGCTGAAGAAGCACTGCAAGGGATAATAGTATAAAGAAATTGTCCTGAAATGATTCTGATATTTCGCCTCTATAGTAACGAGCCATTAATACCATCCTTCGTATTCTACACGATCACACCGGTGGTGATCTTATGAGGCAGGAAGTTCGATGGACGAATCTTTCCTGCCGAAATATTTCCCGGCAACTTCAGAAGACAGACACTCCTGGTGGTCCATTTGAATAATTTTTGTCAAAACTGCTTATATAAATCAATAAGTTACAGTTTGCCGTTTTTTGAATAAATTTTGTCAAAATTAACCGATTCTGAGAATGCTGTAAAAAGATAATTAAATAAATTTTGTCAAAACTTTTAGCTCTTTGTTTTTAATGAGATTTTTGGTTCGAAGTACGATGACTATTTTTTGTCGTTTGGTTTGGCTTTTGTGAGTGCAGAGAGTCAATCTGTTCAAGCCAAAATTCTACCATAGGCTGATGGAGCTAATGTTTAACGTGTCAAGATTTTGGGGTTCGGAGAGCGCATACTTTTCCTTGGTTACTGGTACTGTTATCTAGTGCCTGTCAGAAAACCCAGCCAATTTAGCCGTCAGTTTTGCCAAGCTGCCGCTATTGGCTAGATTTTATACAGATAACAAAACGTGTTGCCTACATTTTTGAGCGATTGTTCATAAAATATTCGAATTTCTAATCCATTATATGTGCAAAAACCTCATGGTGCGCATTCTGGTAAACGTGAACGCTCATTCTGGCAAAGCGTGAACACGAATTCTGGCCAAGCGTGAACATGGATTCTGGCTGATCGTGAACATTTTTAGCCGATTTCCAGAATCGCGTTCACGCTTTGCCAGAATGAGCGTTCACGGTTAGCCAGAATATGCAAGAGGCAGGCTGTCCGTTTTCCTTTCTGTTCCAGAACCTTGAAGAATGGTTCAGCCAGCCGGGTTTCTTCTCTGCCAAAACAGAGTCTTCCAGCAAGCACTTCTTAATCTGGTAAGCGGTTTTTACCCCAAGAGCTTCTTTTATCCAGGCAACCCAGTATCGCGTGGCCAAGGATCGTGTCCTCCGCGACAAACGTTTGTAATCAGTAAAGGAATACATAAGAAAAAATTGCGCATTGGATGTGCGAAAATTGCGCTGTGCCCGGCAAGGCCTTGGTATATCAGCACTTATCTTTTTCAATGTAAAAAAAGTCGTGCCTTTTTTCTAAAAATAAGCCGCTACGCAAGAATTGTAAAAGCGCGTATTCTTACTAAATGACCACTTATCACTGATATAGATGTGTGGAGGTTAGCTTGAGTACTGGACAGCCTGAGGCGAGGGTGACCGCGTTATCGGCCAAACTGGAAAGTGACCTGCTGACGCTTTATCGCTCACCGGTATTGAGCGGGGAGCAACTTCGTCAGGCAATGGGGTATCGCACCATGGGCGCATTGCGCCAGGCCATCAATCAGCACCATTTTCCTGTGAGGCTGTTTACTATGCCCAAGCGGCGGGGGCGATTTGTCCTGGTCGCTGATGTTGCCCGGTGGCTGGCAAAACAGAGTATTGAAAACTCGTTCAACACGACTGAAGAGGAATAGCAATGAGTAACTGAGAAAGCTTGTTATTCCATTTCAAGGCACTGAAAGCAAAAAGCCAGAGTCGTCGGGACTCTGGCTTTTCACGGGGGGATGAGACGCTTCTCACCCTCCTATTTAAGCTTTCCAGCTCACCCCTGTCAAATGTCCGCATTGATCGGAAGGGTTGAGCTTGCCTTGTTTTCCCGTGTTCTTGATGAAAACAAGGAGGATGCATGAAGCCATCTACCTTGCGTGAGCTTTTGCGCTTGCTGCTGTCAACCCATTTCTCAAATCGCCATATTGCTCAATTGACGCAGTTATCAAAAACAACCGTTCGACGATACCGGTCGCGAATCAATAAAAGTGAGTGCTGTTGGGAAGAAGTGAAACAGCTGGATGACCCTGCTTTGTTTCGGTTGGCCAGCTCTTCCTCGGGGCTTAAACCGGAAAAGCGGGCTCCAGACTGGTCGCAAATTCATAAGTTATTGCAGGACAAGCATCAGTGCCGTCTGCAGATATGGGAGGAATACCGTCGTATCAACCCTGACGATGCGTACTGTTATAGCCAGTTCAATAAATATTACCGGGATTACCGAAAAACCATTGATTTATGCATGCGACAACATTACGAGCCGGGTGATGTCTGTTTTGTCGATTATGCAGGTAAACGTTTGTCGTTTGTTGATTCTGCAACAGGCCAGACGCAAAAGGTGGAACTGTTCGTGGGAGTGCTTGGCTACTCACAGTTAATCTTCTGTATGGCCACAGTCTCTCAAAAGCAGGAAGACTGGATTTATGCTCACGAGCAGATGTTGAAGTTCTATAGAGGTACTCCCAGGCTGATCATACCGGATAATCTAAAGTCCGCTGTCACCAAAACCGGGCGTTTTATAACGATTAATCGAGCCTACCAGGAGCTGGCTGATCATTATGGCTTCGTGGTTGAACCGGCGAGGGTTCGCCGCCCGCAAGATAAATCTCTGGGCGAGATAGGTGTGCTTCTGGTCACCCGGTGGATCACCACGGTACTGAAGCGTCGCCAGTTTTTTGCTCTCGATGAAATTAACCAGGCCATCAAAGTGCTATTGCCAGCCCTCAACAAACGGAACTTCAAACGTTACGAGGGCTGCCGTCAGAGTCGATTTGATGAAACGGAAGGTTCTGCTCTCCAGCCATTACCAGCACAACCATTTGAATACGGTGTATGGCTTCCTGCACAGACCGTGCCTGGAGACTATCATATCTACGTTTATAATCATGCCTATTCCGTTCCCTACACCTTGGCTGGTGCCAAAGTGGAAGTGAAGGTAAGCCATCAGAAAGTCGAAATATTCCATCAGCACCATCGGGTGGCAATACACCCCAGAAGTAATCGCAAAGAGGGCGCAACTACCTATCCGGAGCACCGCCCTACCCAGCATCAGGCATACGCAAACCAGACCCGGGATTACTTTATCAACTGGGCCAAAGAACAGAGTGCCGATGTGCTGGCAGTTGTGACAGCGCAGTTTGAGAACCTGCCTGAACATTCCTTAAAAGGCATACGAGCCTGTAGCAAGCTGCAAAAATTGTGTCGGCACTATGGAGTGCAGCGATTCATGAATGCCTGCACCTGTGTGACCGAAATTCATTCTCTCACTGTATCCAGCGTGCACTCAATTCTGCAATGCCACCTTGATGGACAGCAGATTACGGAAACCACCACACAACACAAGCTTCCTGCCCACTCCAATGTCCGGGGTGCTTCTTACTATGCGGATTACGAAGGTCATTTGAAATGAGTACGCAACAACTGATAGAGCAAATCAGAGAGCTTCGGCTACCGGGCTTTGAGCAAGCATTGTCCCGTATGTTTGAAACACCCGACCAGATGAAACTGCCTTTTGAAGATCGTCTCAGCCTGTTACTTGAAGCTGAAACTCTGGATCGTAAGCAGCGCAAACAGCAACGACTCAGGAAGGCGGCAAAAATCAAGCAGGCCAGCGCCTATGTGGAGGATATTGATTATGCGGCCAATCGGGGGATTGATCGGGGCGCATTAGAAACACTGTGTCGATGCGACTGGATAACCAGAAATCAGTTTTTATTGATTACAGGTCCCACGGGTACTGGTAAAAGCTGGCTGGCCTGTGCTCTTGGCAATGAAGCAATCCGGCTTGGCCATTCCGTAGTCTATAAGCGGTTCGGGCTGATGATGGAAGAGCTGGATATTGCCCGCAAGGACGGTTCATTACCCAAGCTTCGCAGCCTGCTGACACGTACCAATCTGCTAATTCTGGATGACTGGGCAATGTCACCACTGTCAGATATGGGCCGACAGGATTTGCTGGACATCATAGAAGAGCGAACTGGAGAAGGGGCCATGGTGATTACCTCTCAATTACCTGTTACCCAGTGGCATGTTTATATTGATGAACCCACAACAGCGGATGCCATTATGGATCGTCTGATTCACCGTTCACACCGTCTGGAACTGTCAGGGGAGTCAATGCGTAAGAAGCAAAGTCTCAGTTCGGTAAAACAGGAATAATATTCAGTAAACCGCAGGCGTGAACAATCAAAAAGGGAACCACAGACCAGTTCTTAAATAATCTATGGTTCCCGTATCAGCAAACTGATGGATACGCCGGATACGGTGCTGTGGCTGAAAAAGAAGTCCTTTGGCCCTCAGGCCAGTACCATTTTCTACAGCCTGATCGAAGGTGGAAAGGCTAATGGACTGGAACCCTACGATTATCTCTGTCGTGAATTGTAACGAATACCCGGCTGTAATTCTGTGGATGCTTTGGAAGCCTTGAAGGCTTGGCAATTATGTGAACAAAGTCAAAAAATATATCAACTTTATTTATAGCTATTGACACTGACTTAAACTGCTGTTTGAATTATTTTGGCACTCAATAAGGACAACTCAATACTTAAAGGGCTACATGGAATGACCCGAGGAATGATGGCCTACATTCGTGGCCGTATTGTTTATTTCTGATCTTTCGTAAATGCTCGGAAGGCTATCAACTGTCATCAGTGGCTATCAGAAGCTAAAAAGAATGGCAGTTATTTCATCCCCCCCTTTCGTTCACCGAGCTTCCAGCTGATAGTTCGTGTTCTACATCAGGCATGATGTCCATTCATAAAAATAAGTACCTGGACAGTCGTAGTAGTGAGTCAATTCAAATCAACAGATACTGGCATTCATTGCCTGGTTATGCTGGCCAAATTTCATGGTCTTGCAGCAGAGGCTGAGCAAATACTTCATCAGTTTGGTGATGCTGACATACCTCTGGATAACATTGGCATGCTCCGGGCTGCAAAATCCCTGAAGCTAAAGGCTCGCAAAGTCTCCATAGCCATTGATCAACTCTCTGATTTACCTTTACCCGTTATCGCCCGTCATGTTGATGGTAGCTTTTTTATTATTGCTCGGGTGCATGAAGGAAAGGTGCTGATTCAGCAACCATCCAAATCAGCACCGGAAGCGGTCTCTTTCGATGTTATGGAAACAATGCTTTCTGGTGACATCTTGTTGTTGACCAAACGCTCCCGTTTACCGGGAGGTTTTTCTAAGTTCGATTTCAGTTGGTTTATACCAGCCCTTCTAAGGCATAAGAAACTATTGTCTGAAGTGCTGCTGGCTTCATTCTTTATTCAATTATTTGCCCTGATCACCCCGCTGTTCTTTCAGGTGATTATCGACAAGGTTCTGGTTAACCAGGCCTTAACGACGTTAGACGTATTAGCGTTTGGCCTTTTGGTGCTCTCATTTTTTGATATTGTTCTGAATGGCCTCAGGAATTATGTGTTCAGTCACACCACCAACAGAGTCGATGTGGTGCTTGGCTCCCGGCTGTTCAACCATTTGCTTCGATTGCCCATTGCGTTCTTTCAGGCTCGTCGGGTGGGAGATACGGTGGCCCGGGTTCGGGAGCTGGACACCATTCGTGAATTTATTACGGGTTCTGCCTTGACCTTGTGTATTGACCTGTTATTCACCGTCGTCTTTTTTGTGGTGATGTATTTTTACAGCCCAACGTTGACCTGGATTGTGTTGGGTTCCATTCCGTTTTATATCCTGCTCTCTTTAATCGTTACCCCGATTCTCCGTGCGCGGCTGAATGAGAAATTCAAGCGTGGTGCCGAAAACCAATCCTTCCTGGTGGAGTCCGTCACCGGCATAGAAACCATCAAAAGCTCTGCCGTAGAACCCCAGATGCAGCGGTACTGGGAAGACCAGCTGGCGGCTTATGTGTCGGCATCCTTCAGAGCTATGAATCTTGGCAATATTGCCAGCCAGTTTGCTGGGTTAATCAATAAAGTCGTTACAGTGCTTACGTTATGGGTAGGTGCCACGTTGGTCATCAATGGCGAACTGTCTGTTGGTATGTTGATCGCCTTTAATATGATTGCCGGTCGGGTGAGTTCTCCTATTCTGAAGCTGGTGCAGCTCTGGCAGGATTTTCAGCAGGCCGGCATTTCAGTGCAACGATTGGGCGATGTACTGAATACCCCCACAGAGCCGGGGCACGATCCGAACCGTACCACATTACCCGCCTTAAAAGGTCAGGTTCGTTTTGAGCACGTGACCTTCCGTTATCAGCCAGACCGACCTGCTGTACTCAATGGTGTATCGCTCACGGTCAACCCCGGACAAGTGATTGGTATTGTTGGTCGCTCTGGCTCCGGTAAAAGTACGCTGACCAAGCTGGTGCAACGCTTGTATGTACCCGAATCTGGTCGTCTATTAGTGGATGGTGTTGACCTGGCACTGGTGGAACCCGCCTGGCTCAGGCGACAAGTGGGCGTAGTACTGCAGGAAAACTTCCTGTTCAACCGTTCTGTGCGGGACAACATTGCCCTGGCCGATCCGGGTGCATCCATCGAACGGGTGATGGCAGCGGCGAAACTCTCCGGTGCCCATGATTTTATCCTGGAATTGCCCGAAGGTTACGACACCAATGTGGGTGAACAAGGCAGCTCGCTTTCCGGCGGACAGAAACAGCGCATTGCTATTGCCCGTGCGTTACTCACCAACCCGAAAATCTTGATCTTTGATGAAGCCACCAGTGCCCTGGATTATGAATCGGAACACATCATCCAGCAAAACATGAAAAAGATCAGTCAGGGGCGCACGGTCTTTATTATTGCTCACCGTCTTTCCACGGTGCGGGAAGCCAACCGCATTATCGTTATGGATAAAGGGAGAATTGTGGAAGAAGGTGATCATAATCAGTTGGTAAAACAAGGTGGTCATTACGCAAGGTTGAATGCTCATCAACATGGCTTACGGGAGGCAGTGTAGATGAAATCACTGTTCTCAAAAGCAACCAAGGCGTTGCTCAGTCGAACGGAGCGCCCAGAATCTCTGGATTACACCCGTCGTCAGTTTCTGCCAGCGGCACTGGAGGTGGAAGATACCCCAGCCAGTCCGGCAAGCAGGGTTATCGTTAAAGTAATTATCACTTTGTTTATCATCGCCATTCTCTGGGCATGCTTTGGTAAAATCGATATTGTGGCCACAGCACAGGGAAAAATCATACCCGGTGAGCGGGTTAAAACCATTCAGCCGATGGTGATTGGTGAGGTGCAGGCGATTCATGTTCGGGAAGGTGATGAAGTGAAAGCAGGTGACCCACTGATCACTTTGGTAGGAACAGTCACTGAGGCGGAAAACGTTCGGTTACAACAAGAAATCTCGGCACTGAGTTTGCAGCTTATCAGACAGCAGGCGTTTGTTGACTTCCTCGATCAATGTAGTTCGGTAACGCCGAAGGTGTTACCGACACAAACCCAAGAAACAACGATAAACATTTGTGAAGGTGTAGTTAATCGTCAAACTTTATTGTTGGCAACGCACAAAGCGTTACCGACCTACGCTGCCAGCAAAGAGCAATCTATCGAATCTCAAATCTTCGAAGAGCAGTTGCTATTTCAACAAATCGAAGATTACAAAACATCAGCACACGCTCTGATTAGTCAGGAAAAAAGCAAGCGGGCAGAGCAACAAACCATTGCTGTTCAGGTGAACAAGCTAAAACGGGTGCTGCCCATTATTGAAGAGCGCACCCAATCACTGAAAGCCCTTTACGACAAGAGCTACGGCTCTAAAGTGCAGTACCTTGAGTTGGAACAACAGCGTATCGAGCTGGAGGAAGATATCAAGGCTCAAAGCGCCGCTGTTAATCAACTGGCTGCAGAAGCGGAAGCGTTGCAACATGAACTGGCCAGCCTCCATGCCCAGACTCGCCGGGAAAGTCTGGATCAGCAGGAACTGCTGCGTCGTCAGCTGGACACACTGGAGCAGGAACGCATCAAAGCAGAAGAGTTGCACGACCAACAAAAAATCGCCTCGCCCATTGATGGCACGGTGCAACAACTACAGGTCCATACCATCGGTGGTGTTGTACAGCCAGCACAGGCACTGATGCAGATCGTCCCCGCCGAAGCAAAGATGGAAGTGGAAGCCTGGATACTGAACAAAGACATCGGTTTTGTTCACGAAGGTCAAAGCACCGAAGTGAAAATCGACACCTTTAACTTCACCAAATACGGTTTAATTGATGGCACTTTAACCTCCGTTTCCAACGATGCCGTGCCCGATGAAAAACTGGGTTTGAGATATCTTGCCAATGTTCAGATTGAAAAAGACTGGATGCAATTAGAAAACCGGAAGGTGAATTTGGCTCCGGGAATGAGTGTAGCGGTAGAAATTAAAACAGGGCAAAGGCGCCTGATTGAGTATTTTTTGAGTCCGCTTTTGAGGTTTAAGCAGGAGAGTATCAGGGAGCGCTAGCTTTGAAAGGTTGAAATGGAATGATGAAATTTATTGCTGGATTGAGTAAAAAGCTTTGGCTTTTTATCAAAAAACATAAAGTGTTTTCCTTCTTCGTCTTAACGATTGTAGCGGTTTACTGGTATGTCGATTGGGATGGTGAGAATCGTTTTTCATGGAAGGAAGAGGTAGCTTTGTCGACTGGTGAAGTGGTGTGGGTAAAAAGGACAGCCTACTTGAGAAAAGGTGCACCTATTGGGGGGCCAGGGTATACGAAGGTTAAGAATATGACACTAAGTATCATAGATAGTAATACACCTGATAAGCCTAAGGAATGGAATTTTGATTTCGCGCCGATTGTTTTTGACAGGGACCCAGACTCTGGTCAGTGGTTTGTAATTGCTACCTGGTATACGACGGATGGTCCTAGAAGAGTCACTCTGCTTGGCCTTCCTAGGCCAGAATATAAATACATAGAATTCCGTTATGAGAAAAACGAGTGGGTTCCATACCCTGTCTCAATGAAATTTATCGAACAGAGAATACCTGCCAACATGTTGGCAGCAGTCAACTACGGCGGTGAAGGAAGTTGGTATCTGAAAAAGAAAAAAGAGCGATGGTTAAAGCGTAGAGGCTGGCCAGCTTATCGATGCATTACAAATAAACCATACTCACGTGGTGGTTGTGATCAGTAGTTTCTGAAAATACTATTAATAAGGAAGTGAAATAATGACAATAGAAACCAGCATGTACGCGCAATTTGCCTTGCATGTATATAATGCAAATGTTGCCAATACCATTGACTTACCATCTGGCTGGCAAATGGATGGGGAAAAGGTAGTTGATGAGAAAAGTGACTTCACCGGAGCTGTTTATACGAATGGAACTGAAGTTGTTATTGCCTTCTCGGGTACCGATAATGTTCTCAATGATACCATTGTTGCAAATGCACCACTGGCAACGGGAGCTTATAGTCAGCAGCTAGAGCAAGCCGTTGATTTGTATTTTGCAACCAAGGCAAAATACCCGGACGCAAATATTTCGTTTACCGGCCACTCATTGGGTGGTGGTCTGGCATCTTTGATGGCTGTGCTGTTTGATAAACCTGCACAGGTTTTTGATCCTGCGAACTTTGAAAATTCTGCTTACTCCCAGCAGGCTATGCTCCAACTCCATGAGTATATGGTGAATTCTGGCTACATCAATGCTGACCCTGCATACAATGAGTACTGGGAGCATTTAAATACGGCCTATTCAGAGTTTAATGGTGATGGTACTTTTGAAGAGCACTACCGGGAAAATTATCAGGATGGCTTGTTTTATGAGAGGGAGCAAAATGTCAGCTCAGTAGTAGTTAAGGGTGAGTTTATTGATGATTTACTGATAAATGAGGGTATGCCTGTTATTACAGGTGATAAAAAAGAACTTAATGTTGTTGCTGAAGGGTCAGACCTGAATGGAATAGATGGTTATACTCTTCATTCAATGAGTTTGCTTCTTGCGGCTGAGCGCTCATCAAAATTTGAGCAGATGCTCTACAAGAATCCTGAAGTTCTTGACATGATTGTTGATAAGGATCTCTATGCAAGGAGCACTACCGAGGTTAATGGGCCAGTTAATTTTTTAAACAGGCTTATTGATCATGATTTAAGCAATGATTCTGTTAGTGCTCTGGATTCTTTTTCTGAACAAATTGAGTTGGTAAGGAGTATTCCTGATACCGCTTATCTAAACAGCCTGGATGACTCACTGACTAAAGTTGTTTTTGAGTTTTATTATTTTAATGAAAGTTTGAGTCAAAATGATATTGATGGTTTTTTAGTAGATCAAGGCGATAATTTAAAACTTGATCTTTCTAAAATTCCTGAAGAGGATGAATTTCAGCAGTCACAATTTGTAGATTTTATTACAGATGGGTTGAAAGAAAGGCCTGAATTAAGCCTTGTAGAAGGTAGAATAGGCGAGATTGAGAGTTATATTAAAAATGCCAAAGTTCTAGCGGTCTATTCTTCGACAGGTAAAGTAACTATTGATGTCTCTGATGATGGTTCAGCAGTGGTTATTGCGGGTGAAGATGGTAGCAATATCATTTCAGGAGCTGAGGATGACTTTCTTGTTGGTAGCTATGGTGCAGATCAATTAAACGGTGGTCAGGGCGCTGACACCATGCTAGGTCTGGGTGGTGATGATATATATCATGTAGACAATTTTGATGACCTGACTGTTGAAATTGGTAATGGACAAAATGGTGGTGATGACCTTGTAAAAGCATCGGTCAGCCACATTCTACAGGACTATGTTGAAGATCTGGAGTTAACAGGTGCGTCTGATACGACAGGTGTAGGAAACGAACTTGATAATATTATCATCGGTGGTAATGGTAATAATTCCCTGCGTGGTCTTGAGGGACAAGATGTTCTGACGGACGACATTGGTAACGACTACCTCGACGGTGGAAATGATAATGACCGGGATATTCTGGAAGGTGGCCAGGGGTTTGATACTTATGTTGTCAGAGATAATGATGTCATAAACGACTCTGATGGTAATGGGGTTGTCAATTTTAATGGCAAGACTCTTTTTGGTGGAACCCGACAAAAAGACTCACCAGAAAATGTCTTTTATGGTGGAGGGCATACCTATGTTCTCGATGGATCAAATCTGGTTGTTAATGGCTCCTTGACGATAGAGAACTTTGATCCGGGTCAGTTGGGTATCGTGCTTTCCACGATTGAAGAAGAGGAGGAAGATGAAACTGTAGGGACAAGCCCAGGGGGCGGAACGAATCCGGGAGAAGGCACAGGTTCGGGAGGAGGCACAGGTTCGGGAGAAGGCACAGGTTCGGGAGAAGGCACAGGTTCGGGAGAAGGTACAGGTTCAGGAGAAGGTACAGGTTCAGGAGAAGGTACAGGTTCGGGAGAAGGTACAGGTTCGGGAGAAGGCACAGGTTCGGGAGAAGGCACAGGTTCGGGAGAAGGCACAGATCCGGGAGAAGGCACAGATCCGGGAGAAGGCTCTGGAGGTAGCACTACCCCAGATTCAAACTTACTGCTCAGGATAGAAGGCAATAAACAATATTGGTTAACGCCCGAAGGTCTTCTGATGGAGTACGATTATTCTGAGGACAGGCCTGAAAATCCACTTGATCCTACCGGGCCGCAAAAGAGCATTATTGGCACGGGCGAAATCTTGCCAAACGGTACTATTGTCATTACCGATCTTCATGGAAATAGATATACCATGGATGGCAAGCCCTATCCCCTGAATGGAGAATCGGAAGACATACCACCCCCTCCCCCGCCAGAAGCCCCTGGCCCAACTCCAGCTTCTCCCCTGGCTCTGGATCTTGATGGCGACGGATTGGAAACTGTCGGTCAATCGTCAGGTATTTACTTTGATCACGACGGTGATGGCTTCAAAGAGCGTTCCGGTTTTATAGGAGCTGATGATGGATTACTGGCACTGGATCGTAATGGTGATGGCCTGATCAATGATGGCCGCGAGCTGTTTGGTAACTCCACTCTGCTTTCAGATGGCAGTCAGGCGACCAATGGCTTTGCCGCGCTGACTGAACTGGATTCAAATGGTGATGGACTGGTTAATGCCAGCGATGAACGCTTCGCGGATCTTAGGGTCTTTCGTGACCTCAATCAGAATGGTGTTACAGACGGAGGGGAGTTGCTGACTCTGGAGGAAGCAGGTGTTCAATCACTGTCTACCAATTACACCAACCAGTCTTTTACCGATGAACCAGGCAACGAACACCGACAGGTTGGCAACTATACCAATGAGAATGGCAAAGTGCTGGCTATGAACGACATCTGGTTTGATCGGAGTCCTACCGACACCCAGGAGGTTCTGGTTGATGTGCCATTTGATATAGCACTTCTGCTTCCCGATGCCAAAGGGTTTGGTACTACTCACTCTTTGCATCAGGCGATGGCCAGGGATGAATCGGGTGAGTTAAAGAAACTGGTTGAGCAGTTTGTGAATGCGGAAACCAGGGCTGAGCGCCAGGCTCTGATGGAACCCATTATTTTCGCTTGGACGGGTCAGGAAGGTGATTACCGTCCACATTATCAATCACCGGTTGATGCCCGGAAAATTGGAGCCCTTGAATCTTTCTATGGTTATGAAGTGGATAACCCCAGAGGCTCAGGCCAGCAATATGCCCGAATGTACAATGGTTATTTTGATAACCTGGTGAACACCGTCTTTTATCAAATGGCAGCCACTAGCTATCTGAATCCCTTCTTTCAGGAAATTTCCTGGTCTCAGAATGCTGCCAGTGGCATCTGGCAGAGCGACTTTACTCAGGTAGTGGATAATCTGTTCGATTATGCGCAGCAGAAACCAGACATTGCTCAGGACATACTTACTGACTTTGTACAGGCAGTAAGAGGCGTTAATGTCTACACCACAGTCAATCTGGATGCTTTGAGAGGCTCAGTTGATCAGTATATTCAGACTCAGGACATGAGTGGTTACTCTGATGAAGTGATAGGGCTGGTCACTGCTGCTGTGATGGATGCTTCCACAGGTAATGATTCTATTCAGGGCAATGCTTCCGATAATTATCTCTTTGGCCTTGAAGGTAATGACACTATTTCTGCTGGTGCAGGTAATGATGTGTTGGATGGCGGTACTGGTGATGATTTTCTGATTGGCAGTGATGGTAATGATCAGTATCGATTTGGCAAAGGCTATGGCAGGGATCGAATCCAAAATGCCGATTCTGGAGCAGGTCGTTACGATATCGTACAGCTGCAAGGTGATTTGACTCTTGATGGTGTCTCGATAGTCAGGCAGGGGGATGATCTGGTTCTGTCGATTAAGGACAGCGATGATGTTCTCAGGATAGAGGATCACTTTCAGAGTGAAGGGGCAGCTAAAAAATATATTGATGTCATTGTTTTCAGTGATGGTACCAAGCTGGATGTAGGGCCAGCACAGTTTGACCAGATAAATGTTGCTTCCCAGGTGATTACTGAAGGGGCTGATGAGCTTCACGGTACTTCAACTGACGACAGCATAGATGGTTTGGGTGGCGATGACCGTATCTATGGCAAGGCAGGAAATGATCAGCTCCTGGGTAATGAAGGTAGTGACTGGCTCTACGGTGATGATGGAGAAGATCAGCTTGATGGGGGAGCGGATGATGACTTCCTTTATGGAGGAGCTGGCAATGATCAGCTGACAGGCAGTCACGGTCATGATGAGCTTCGGGGGGAGGCTGGTAATGACACTCTGAAGGGGGGCAAAGGGGATGACTATCTGCTTGGTGGTGCAGGTAACGACACTTATCTCTATAACACCGGAGATGGTCTGGATAGCATCCTGAATGAAGGGAGTGCTTCAGATATCGATCAGATTATTCTGGGCGAGGGTATTCTTTCTCAAGATGTAGTTGTCAGGCGCCAGAGGAATGATCTGATTATCCTTGTGCGTGAAGGCGAGGATGAGATCCAAGTAGAGAACTACTTTAATGGACAAGAGCAGAACAAGATTGACAAAGTTGTGTTCAGTGATGAGGGGAGCTCTGAAGCTGAGTGGGTTTCAGAGACTCTTGAAAGCCTTGTAGTGAAGGCGACTGAAGGTAACAACGAGCTGCATGGCGATGATCAGAACAACCAGTTTGATGGTCTTGGCGGGGATGACTTGTTGGTCGGCCATGGAGGCGATGATCATCTATCAGGCTCAGAAGGAAATGACACGCTCATGGGAGAGGATGGTAATGATACCATGCTGGGTGGAACAGGTGCTGATGTTCTCGAAGGTGGTCGAGGTAGTGACCGGCTCGAAGGTGGTTTGGGCAATGACCGGCTTCTGGGTGGTTCTGGCAGTGATATCTATGTCATCAAGGCTGATGGCAGCAAGGATACCATTGAAGATTATGATAATTCGGGTACGGATCTCGACAAGATATTGTTTGATA